>JAZNZQ010000146.1:0-4371 GCA_045595035.1 Eubacteriales bacterium
GCTTGTCGACGGAAACGCCCTGCTTTTCGAGCGCATCCGCGATGTCCTTTGCGGTGATGGAACCGTAGAGACGGCCATCAGCGCCCGATGTGGAGGTGAGCTTGACGGTTATCTTTGTAAGCTTATCGGCTATATCTTTTGCCGCCGCGCGCTCTGTATCTATCTTATGCTGGCGGGAAGCTTCCTTGTTCTTTACCTCGTTCATCGCCTTTGCATCGGCGGGAATTGCGAGATTCTTGGGGAAAAGGAAATTGCGTGCATATCCGTCCGAGACGTTTACGACCTGATCCTTTTTACCCTGACCCTTTACATCTGCTAAAAGTACTACTTTCATTTTTATATTCTCCTTTACAAATTATCAAGATATTCGTCTATGGCGCTCTTGAGGCGTTCAAGAGCTTCTTGCATCGAAATGCCGTCCGCCTGTGCGCCCGCAATGTCGAAATGTCCGCCGCCGCCGAGCTTCTCGAGTATGAGCTGAACGTTCACATTGCCCGAGGAGCGCGCCGAGATGTGGACAGTATCGCCTATGCGTATGAGCGCAAAGGATGCCTTGACGTTCTTTACCGTAAGCAGCTTGTCAGCCGCCTTTGCCGCCGCGACTCTGTCCTTTGCCTCGCCCTCGTTTTCGGAGAGAGCGATCGCAATGCTGTCGCGGTAGATGACTACGTTTGATTCAAAGGTCGCCTCGCGGATGAAATCGCCAAGCTCGCTCTTGAAATATTTCTGCGTGTCTGCAGGATTTGCACCCTCACCGCGAAGGTATACAGCCGCGCCGAAGGTACGTGTTCCCGTATTGCGCGAGAACTGCTTTGTGTCGAGTATCATGCCCATGAGCATCATATTTGCTTCCATCGGAGTGAGCGTACCCTGGGGCAGACACTGCTCGAGTATCTCGGCTACAAGCTCGGATGCCGATGATGCCGACGGCTCGATGTAGGACATGAGCGGCTCGCTTTCAAACTCAGCCGTCTTTCTGTGGTGGTCGATTATGACCGCCTTGTATGCGTTTTTCGCAATTTCGGGAGATTCTACTATATCGAGATTGTTTACGTCAACGATGGCAAGAAGGGTGTTCGTGCCTATCATATCAAGCGCGCTCGAGCCGTCGAGGAATATATCGGAGTAACCTTCGACCGAAGAAAGTGCTTCGATGCATTCGGCGAGGTTGGGGTCCTTCTTGTTTATGACGATCTTTGCGGGAACGCCGCAGAACATGGCAAGTCGGGCAATACCGACGCATGCGCCAAACGAGTCGAAGTCGGGGTACTTGTGACCCATGATGAGAAGATTCTCGGACTTGGAGATGTGCATACACAGCTCGTTTGCGATAACACGTGCGCGTACCTTTGTACGCTTCTGCATCGTTTTGGTACGTCCTCCGAAGAATTCAATGCCGCTTCCGGTCTTAAGCACGACCTGGTCGCCGCCTCGCTGGAGTGCCATATCGAGTGCCGCCTTTGCCGCCGCCTCACGTTCGGCCAAAGTACCGTCTATTCTTGCGATACCCATGGAAACGGTCGCGGGCGTGATGCTCTCGCCGACACGGATGTCGCGTATCTTTTCAAGTACCGCGAACTTGTTTGCGATGCATTCGTCAAGGTCCTTGGATTCAAGGAAGATGAGATACTTATCTCGGTCGTACTCCTTGATGATGCCGCCCATCGAATCTACCCATTCCTTGAGAATGGATTCTATCTCATTTGCGGTGGTCTTGTACGCTTCCTTGATGTACTGCATAAGCTCTTCAAGGTTGTCGATGACCGCATATGCGACGACACCGTGCTCGAGCTTCATCTGCTTCTTTAATTCAATGTACTTTGTATTGTCGGTGAATACCGTGATGTAGTAGACCTTCTCGGTCGTTTTTATTCTGTACGCCTTCGCCTTCATGAAATGATCGGACACAACGACCGAAAGTCCGTCCTCCGAGTCGTTTGCGATGATGTTTTCAAGAGAAGCGGAGCAGAATATGTCAAGATTCAGTCCGTAGAGCGATCCCTCACGGCCTGCAAGATGAAGGAAGTTCTTGTTGTACCACACGAGCTTTCCCGTCTCGTCGGACAGCGTTACCGAAAAGTGTATCTTCGTGATTAGGTCGAGCATAACGTTGCCGAGCGCGGGAGTGAGATCCTCACCGTCCTCTGCCTTTGTGCGCTTTTTGTGCCTTATAAGTAAGAAAGCGACCGAGACCGCGGCAAAAAGCACCGCCGCAAAAATTCCGCACCATAGCTCGGGAAGCTCGGTAAATGCCGACACGAGCGTATAGCCGATAAGTACGGCAACGGCAAGACATATTATAAATATAACGTCGGTCCGCTCACGTGTAGCTCCAAGCCCGTCTTTTTTTCTTTGCATATTAACCTCCAAGAAAAGTTAATTTCTACGTAATGCCGCCCATGTTCCCGCAAATGCCGAAAGGCCGAAGAAGAGGACGGGTGCCGTGAAGAGTAGGAATGCCATTCCGAGAACAGAGAAGAAGGGAAAGGCCGAGCTGCGTTCCTTTCTTCTTTTTATGAAATCCTTCACTCCGAGAAGAGAAAGCCCCGGAGTGAGTATTACTATCAGACTCTCGGTAACTACGCCGAAGATCGTAAGTTCACCCGAAAGCAATACTACCGCAAAGTAGGAGAAAAGGAATACAAGCGCCGACATACGGCTGAGCTTGAAGATGCATGCTTCGGGGTATATCATATCTGCCGCGCCGACCCTTCGTCCGATGACGATGACCGTGCGCTGGATGAGGTATGCGGCGATATTGTAGAACGATATGAATATCGCAGGCATAAGAGTGATAATAAAGGTCACCATGTCCGACATGGCATCGTAGGATATCTGCACGTTTTCGGACATTGCCATTGAGAGTGCTTCAAAAAATATATCGGATATGCCCTCGTGCAAGCTTGCGGCAAGTTCGCGGATAACTTCCTTACTAAACGCGCCGTAGGCCTCTTTGATCGCGAGAGCGAAAAATGCCAGCTCAAATATAAGAAGGACTGCCGATACACGGCATATCATTGAGAGTCTGGGATGCTTTTTCTTGAACGAATAGGCAAGCACGAGCGCGACGGGGATAAATTCAAGCGAGGCGACAGAGGAAACGGGGTCAAGCGAGAGCGCAAATGACACTCCGTACGCTCCTATTCCGATAAGCAGGGGGTAGAACGTGCCCGAGAAGATGAGCGCCGCCGAGGAAAAGGATGCGGTGAGCACGGTGAAGATGATACCGAGCGCCGAGTCCGAGAGAAAAGCTTCAAGAACGGAGGATGCGAGCGCGATGAGTGTAAGCGCGACGACCCGTCCCGCGGGTATGACTGCCTTCCTGTCCATTTCCATTTCTTCGTTCATGCTGATCACCTCTTTTACAACTATATATTATATCCCTATTATATTAGTATAACATAAAAAAAGCGTATTGTAAATAATTATAAGCACTTTTGTTTGGCAAAAAGGGGACATTTTTTGAAAAAGATATTGATTTTTGAAAAAAGGTATGATATTATTGTAGTGTTATAAGTAAAATGCTGTGATAAAGTTTGCATTTCTGGTAAGAGAGTACAAAGAGAGGGATCCCGCGGCTGAGAGGGTCCTTGCGCTCGCCGATACGCGTTTCGCTTTGGAGCAGGTCGGGTGAAAAAAGACAGTAGTCCGACACGGTGGGCACCGTTATCGGCCGAAAAAGTGTTGGCTTTTTGCCTTTAAACGGGTGGTACCGCGGGTACGCATTTTGCGCCTCGTCCTGTGTTGGACGCGGTGCTTTTTTGTTTTAGTTAAAAAATTTAAGTTTAATAGAAAAGAGGAACATCATGAAAGAAAAGCTTCAAACCATACGCGCCGAAGCTCTCTCTGCCATTGAGGCGGCACCGAATGAGCAAGCGCTTCAGGAGGTAAAGGTAGCCCTTCTTGGTAAAGAGGGTACACTTACCGCGCTTCTTAAAGAGCTTCCCAAGCTCGACGTTTCGCTTCGCCCCGAGATGGGTAAGGCGGTAAACGAGGTCAAAAACGAGCTGTCGGCAAAGATCGACGAGCGCCGTGAGACCCTCAAGCTCAAGGCGAGCGAGATATCTGCCGATTTTGACTACACGCTCCCCGGCAAGATGCCAAAGGCGGGCGGACTCCACCCCATCACACAGATGCGCTACGACCTTGACGACGCATTCCGCTCGATGGGCTTCGAGGTATTCTCCGAGGACGATATCACGACCGAGTATTACGCATTTGACAAGCTCAACTTCCCGCCCAACCACCCTGCACGCGAGAGCATGGACACATATTGGATAGAAGGACACGACGCGGGCAAGGCATCCGACAAGCTCTGCCTCCGTCCCCATCTTACAGGCGGCTCTGTGCGTTATATGCAGACTCACAAGC
>JAZNZQ010000147.1:0-3156 GCA_045595035.1 Eubacteriales bacterium
CGCATATATGCAAGCGGAGCTATCTCTATCGTTCCGCGTTCAAGATGCTTGGCATAACTCTCGCTTCCCATCATCTCAAAAAGCGAATCGTAAAGCGGACGAAGATAGGGGTCTATCTTGTTCTGCAGATCTCCCGGTAAAAATCCGAGTTTTTCTCCCGCCTCTACCGCAGGACGTGTCAGAACTATACGGCTTATCTTTTTCTCGCGCAGTACCTTACAAGCCATTGCTACGGCAAGAAAGGTCTTACCCGTACCCGCAGGACCGACACCAAGCACGATGGTGTTCTTTTTTATCGATTCAACATACTGTCTCTGTCCCACCGTCTTTGCCTTTATCGGCTTACCTCGGCTCGTTATACAGATGCAGTCCTCCCCGAAATTCTCAAGCTCGCTCTTTTTACCGTCGCTTATCATACCGATCGCATAATCGACGAGCTGGTCGGATATCGAATCGTTGTACGCCGACATCTTCTTTAGGTATTCGAGCACGTATACAGCATCGGATACCGAATCCTCGTCATTGCCCGAGACGATAATATTGTCTCCGTCGTCGGTCTCGGAAGCGCGGTTTATTATCTCGACTCCGAACTCCTCTTCAAGACGTCTCACGTGCACGTCGAAGCTGCCGAATATCACAGAGGTCATATCACTCGATGATGTCGTTACTGTTTTTTGAATCATTTATTATCCTCACTCTATATCAAAACTTGATTCTACTGCTATGTTTTCTATAAGCACGAGCTCGCATTCTATAACGTACGCCTCACCGCAAAAATTTGCCGAAAGCGTCTTTTTTATAAGCTGTGCATCTGAAGTTACCTCTTCTATACAAAGCGCAAGCGTTGCATATGCAAGCTTTACCGCCTCGGTCTCGGTGCGGCTTTGCGTACACACGGTATACTCCAAAAACTCACAGGTCGTCAAGCTCACGGGCACGGTAAAACGTCCAAAGAAAGAAAGCGGCACTTCTCTTTCTATTTTATCATAATTCTCACACAAATTTCCACAGTTTGAGAAAAGATTTATACTTTTATTAAAAAAATTCAAGGATTTTTTCGTTTTTTTCTCGCCTGTGTAGCTTTTTGCCTCATATTCGAGCGGTATTTCAATATGTATCACCCTGTTTGTACGTGCAAACACCTTGCCATTTGCGTGCACGTATCTTGTTCCCGTCTTTTCATCCGACAGTATTCCGCTGGCAAGCATCTCGCCCTTCCGTACCGCATCGCCAACGTTTACGGTCGAGTATCCCTTGTGCACCTCGAGCTGTTCTATCACACCGTCGTGTGCCGCCACAAGATTTGCGGGCGTATTATCGGTACTTTCTCCCGCCTCTATCTCGCGCACGACGACCTCTACCGTCGTTCCCCTTAAATTAAGTGCCATCCACGACAGCTCATCTGATGACATCAGCGCGCGTTCTCTTATACTGTCAAGCTCAAGCTTAGGAATATACGAGCCGATACCAAGCCCCGCAGAATCAAGAAGCGAGACCACCGAAGAATAGCTCTCGCGCTCATTTCCGACAACCTCCATTCTCCAGACGAAAAGCCCCGAAAACCAAACAAAAATTGCTATAAAAGCCACTCCCGCAAGAATTCCGAAACGCCGTTTATATCTTTTTAAAACGTGAAAAAGACCGCGTTTTTCAATAAAGAAAAGCTCGATCCCGTCGCGCTCGCAAAGAGAACTCAATCCCTTTTTATCCTTTGAAAGAATGCAAAAGCAGGTACGCTCCGCGCCCTTTTCAAGATCCCAGGAAATTATTCTGTAGCGCATGAAAAGGTTCAAAAGCTTTTCTGTATCGTCGGCGTGACAGGCAAGGATGTGATATCCGAAAAGATAATTCAAGAGACGTAAAAGAAACATTATCTCTCCTCCCCATAGCCGACCGATAGAACCCTTCCGCTTATCTCGACTACGCCCGACATATACGCACTGCAATAAAGCCCTCTGCCGATTATGTCAAGCTTTCCTTCTTTTATTCGAAGCGAGATAAGCGACTCCCCGTATTCCAATATTCCCATACAGCCGCGTATTAAAACACGCTTTCCCGAAAAGATCTCTACACTCGACTCTCCCCCTCCGAGTCCGCTCGGAAAATCCAGACTTTCGCAGAAAATATCTCTTATTTTTTTCTTTTTTCGCATTGTTCTTCTCCTGTGGAATATAATCTCAAAAACATAAATAGATTTGTATTACAATATATGTCCGAGGAGAATGTGGCATGCCGCAAAAAAGGAAAACCCTATTCACATATCTGCTTATATGCGCCCTGTGCGTCCTTCTTTTTGCCTTTTCGGAGGCGGCGACACGATCTGCAAGAAGCGCACTTGAGCTTTGTGCCGGGAGCTTGATACCGTCGCTTTTTCCATTTCTTGTCCTGTGCGAGCTGATTACAAAAAGCGGATTCGGGATGAAGATAGGACGGCTGTTTTCACTCCCCGCAAGAAAACTGTTTTCGCTTACCGAAGGGGGAGCATGTGCGTTGTTTTGCGGAGCAGTGTGCGGATTTCCGATAGGTGTACTGTCCGCGGTATCCCTCTGCAAAAGGGGTGACATTTCAAAAAGAGAGCTATCGCATCTGCTTCTTTTTTGCAATAATACCGGACCGGGATTTCTCGTGTTCGGCGTGGGAAGCGCCCTTTTCGGAAGTCCTCGCTTCGGACTTGTTTTGTACCTGTGTCAGCTCTTGGCCGCATTTATTATAGGTGCCGCCACAAAACGGTTCTTCATAGAAAAGGACAAAAAAGAAGCCATACATGTGCACACGCTTCCGATCACGGGGGCGGAGCTTTTCAGCGAAGCTGTAACAAGGGCGGGAGCGGGTATGGTAAACGTGTGCGCGTATATCGTTTTTTTCTCGATACTCTCGGGAATATTATCCGAATTTTTACCCGAGGTGCTCGTCTGCGGCTTTCTTGAAATCTCATCGGGCGCTCTTGCCGCGGCAAAGCTTTTGGAATACGGAATATCCGCGCCTATCTGTGCCGCGATATGCGCGTTCTTCATCGGTTGGGCGGGACTGTCGGTGCATTTTCAGGTTTTGGACTTTATGAGTGACAGCGGTCTGTCCGCCCATCCGTATGTTGTGGGCAAGCTGCTCCATGGAGGATTTTCCGCACTGTTTGCATATATCGGCGCATTGGTTATC
>JAZNZQ010000148.1:0-4758 GCA_045595035.1 Eubacteriales bacterium
ATAGATATGATGTCTGTACGAACCCTTTCTTATATATATGCGATTTAAAAGTTTTTTCGGGAGGGGCACGGGGAGGGTGCTTTCTTCAAAAATCACCCTCCCCGCCTATCTCCTCTACAAAACAAAAAGCGCACGATGCAATCAACCTGCCTCGTGCGCTTTTACGCTATGTTCGGTTCCATATTTTTTAAAATTACCTCACTGTTTTTTGGGTATGCGGGGTAGTTGCCTTTTTACACGCGCTCCGGACTTATCAACTCGTCTGCGTGTATAAAATTACATGTTCATCGGTCTTATTTCCTGTTCTTAGATTTTGTTTTGGAATTGTGGCTTAATTGTTCATTGGAGTGTTTTCCTTTACAAAATTTCTTTTCAGAATCAAAACCTTAACTGTTCATTGGTCCGTTTTCCTTTGTTTTATTTTTTGAGCTCTGCCTTCATCAACCTGGCATCTGCCCGTTTGCACGAAAAATCTACCTTTAAGCTTTAATTGTTCATCGGACCTGTTTCCTTTGACCCAAAATTTCTTTTTTAGATTTAGACCTTAATTGTACATTGGCGTGATCCTCTTATTTCTTCTCGGTTCACTTTATATAATTTTAAGTGTTTCTTTTACCCTGCCTCAAAGCCGTTCTCTTTTTGCAACTCTTCCGAAGATCAATACTTTTTTGTGCGATCCCTGACCGCTGTCGGTGTTTATCAAATTCAACTCACTTTGAAGCTTTTGCGTTTGCGGCGTTGCCGCCCATTATCTTCGCCCGACCCTCTCTCGCTGAAGGTCACATCAGGGCGGCATCGCCGCTTAAGTAGGAGAAGATGAAAACGCATCGTTTATTTTTCGGTGAAACTTTTCTAAAAAAATCGCGCACAGACCGGTTATCACTTATCAGCTTGTGAAACCAACCTATGCGCCGAGAGAAATACGTTTTATCGGATACGGCATTCTATGTTGCATAGGGCTGGTCTTCATGATCTTCAGTTCTAATACCATATTCCTCTCACCTCATTTCATTTGTTTTGAACTGTTTTCCCTTTGCTCACTTATATATTACCACATCGTTAATTTTTTGTCAATAGGTTTTTGTGAATTTCGTGAGTTTTTCACAAAAATGATATTTTATTTTTGTGTATTGAAAACGAAAAAGGTGTTAATAATAACATTACCATCAAAAAAGAGGAGGTATTTTTATGACACCGAAAGAACTACAGTATATCGAGGATGCGCTCGGACACGAAAAGCAGATGAAGGAACTCTGCCAGAATCTTGCGGGGCAGATGCAGGACGGAGAGCTTAAGAATCTCGTATCCTCTCTTGCCTGCAAGCACGATGACAGCTACAACAGATTCTACTCACTTCTCAATTCTTAAAGGAGGAACAAAATGGACGACAGACTTATAATGGAGACACTTCTCTCAAACGTTAAGGGTGCATGCGACCTTATGATGCACGGAAGCATCGAGTCTCCCACGCCGAACGTAAGAAGCACCTTCACCTCAACGCTTAACGACACGCTCGCCATCCAGAATCAGATCTATTCCAAGATGGAAGCCAAGGGCTGGTACGTGACCGAGTGCGCCGAAAAGCAGAAGATCGACCAGGCAAAGCAGAAATTCGCGGCAAATTAACAAAGAAAAGCGGCTTTTCGTGTGAAAAGCCGCTTTTTTCTTGACAAATATAGTCATATCCTGTAAAATAGTTGCATAAGCAACAGTTGTGTATGCAACTATTCGGAGGTATATATGCCCAAGATAATGAAAAGCATGAATATAATCAGCCGTTGTCAGGCGGCGTACAGAGCCGAGAGGACCGATGCGATCCCCGCCTGCCACCACGTGCTATTCCACTCTATCTGCCGCGCTCCCGGGCGCACGCAGGAGGAGCTTGCACGCGACATACGCCTAAACAAGAGCACCCTCTCCCGCGCGCTCGCATCGCTTGAGGAGAAGGGATTTATCGAAAGAAAGGAAGACCCCGAGGACAAGCGCGCGCTTCTCATCTATCCGACCGAGAAGATGCTCTCCCTTCATCCGGTCGTGCGCGAGATAAGTGCCGAGTGGAACGCTCTCATCTCACGGGGGATATCCGACGAGGAGATGGCGGTATTCTCTTCGGTCATAGAAAAGATGGAAAAGAACGCAAGAGAGACGCTTGACGGCATGGAGGAGGCAAAATGAGATTCCTTATATCCTACCTCGCCCCATACGGCCGCCGGATGCTCCTCGGCTTTGCGATAAAGGTCGCGGGCACGCTTTCCGAGCTGTTTTTGCCCTTCATTCTCACACATATACTTAAAAACGTCATCGGCACGCTCGACCTTCGAAGGGTCATATTCTACGGTGTCATAATGATAATCTGCGCTGCGCTTGCCTGTGCCTGCAACATAATCGCAAACAGAATGGCGGCAAAGGTATCGCGCGATTTCTCAAAGCGGATGCGCCGCGATCTCTTCAAAAAAACTCTCACGCTCTCAGCAAGGGAGACCGATGCGTTTACCATCCCCTCTCTTGAATCGCGCATCACGAGCGACACCTACAACGTGCACAGCTTCGTCAGTATGATGCAGCGTATGGGCGTGCGTGCGCCGATACTTCTTATAGGCGGCATGACGATAAGCTTTATTATGGATGCATATCTCGCGCTCGTTATGCTCGCCATGCTTCCCTTCATTTTCACGATAATCTATCTCATATCGAGAAACGGCATCCCGCTCTATGCGAAGGTGCAGAGCTCGGTCGACTCGATGGTGCGTGTCGTGCGCGAGGACACACAGGGCATCAGAGTCATAAAGGCGCTCTCGAAAAACGACTACGAGAACCGCAGATACGACAAAGTAAACCTTCGTCTCTCGCGTGATGAGCGTAAGGCGGGCACGGTCATGGGCATTGTAAACCCGATAATGACGCTTCTTATGAATCTTGGCATCGCCGCGGTCGTATCACTTGCCGCAACGAGAGTGGGCAGCGGCCTGTCCTCGCCCGAGACGGTCATCGCGTTTATGCAGTATTTCACGCTTATTTCGATGGCGATGATGTCGATGTCGAGAATATTCGTCATGTTCACGAAATGCAGTGCCTCCGCGCGCCGTATCGCAGAGGTGCTCGACACCCCCGACAGCTTCGTAGTTACACCGTCCGAGGGCTTTTTCGACAAAAACGCGCCCCACATCAAATTTGAGAAGGTCTCATTCTCTTATTTTGGAAAAAGGAACGACCTTGAGGATATCAGCTTTTCGCTCCCGCGCGGCTCATCTCTCGGCATCATCGGTGCTACCGGCTCGGGCAAGACCACGCTTATCCGCCTTATCTTCCGCGCTTATGAAGCGGACTCGGGCAAGATAGAGATAGGCGGCCGACCGATAACCTCATTTTCACGCGAGGAGCTGTCCTCCATGATAGGGGTTTCGCTCCAGAACGGATTCCTCTACGCCGACACTATAGAGGAAAACATAGATTTCGGCCGAGGACTTTCACACGAAGATATCGTCCGCGCCGCAAAGATAGCACAGGCGGATGAATTCATATCCGCGCTCTCCGACGGCTACGCACACACCATTGCCGGGAAGGGAGCCGACCTCTCGGGCGGACAGCGCCAGCGACTGCTTATCGCGCGTGCGCTCGCCTCAAGACCCGAGATACTTATATTCGACGACTCCTCCTCGGCGCTCGACTACAAGACCGATGCCGCACTGCGCTCCGCGCTCTCACGCGAGCTTGAAGGAACGACCTTTATCACGGTCGCGCAAAGAGTCAGCTCGATAAAGGATTGCGACACGGTAATCGTGCTCGACGAGGGGCGCATAATCGGTATGGGCACGCACGAGCATCTGCTCGCTTCCTGCCCCGAATACAAGGAGATATCCGACTCGCAGATGGGAGGTGCTTTTGTTGAATAGAGGAAATTTCGCAAAGAATATGCAACAGCAGAACAACCCCAACAAATTTGCCAAGACCAAGCTTACGGCAAAGCAGACGCGCGGTATCATCCTGCGGCTCGGCAAATACGTGCTTGCCGAATGGTATCTCTTCATCCCCGCGATACTTTTTACTCTGTTTTCAAATCAGCTCTCGCTTATGGGACCGCGCTTCTCGGGTGCGGCGATAGATGCCATTGAGCTTGTGGGCGGTGTGGACTTCGATACGGTATGGGAAAACGTTATCAAAATGATATTCTGCTACGTATTCTCCGCTATCCTTGCATATATGCTTGCGGTAATAATGGTACACCTGAGCCAACGCATAGTATACAAGATGCGAAAGCAGCTTTTTGAAAAACTCAATACCCTGCCTGTGGGATATTTCGACACGCACCCGACAGGCGACATAATAAGCCACATCTCCTACGACATCGACACGATAAACTCCTCGCTCTCGCACGACCTTGTGCAGGTGATGACGAGCGCGTACACGGTCATCGGCTCGCTTGTATTTATGTGGCAGATATCGCGCCCGATGATAATCATTTTTGCCCTCACCGTGCCGATATCCATTCTATTTACACGTTATCGCTCAAAAAAGGTACGTCCGCTTTTCAGCGCGCGCTCGAGAAAGCTCGGTGAGCTAAACGGCTATGCCGAGGAGATGCTCTCGGGCACAAGGAGCATAGAGGCGTACGGACGTGCGGAGACGATATCCGAGCGCTTCAATGCACGCAACGAGGACGCGATGGAGGCATACTACCGCGCGGAATATTACGGTGCGACGCTCGGCCCGTCGGTCAACTTTATAAACAATCTCTCGATGTCGCTTGTCGCAATGTTC
>JAZNZQ010000149.1:0-7787 GCA_045595035.1 Eubacteriales bacterium
ATGGCAACTTTAACACAGAAAAACAAAACTAAAAAAATGGTAACTGTCGCAATGTTCTGCGCTCTTGCATACATTTGCGTCTTTATTTTCAGATTCAAGGTGTCCTTTCTTACATTTGACGTCAAGGATGCCGTTATCACGATGGGTGCGATGTTCTGCGGACCCGTCTCAGCTATCGTTATGTCGCTTATCGTGGCGCTTATCGAAATGATAACCGTGAGCGATACCGAGCTTTACGGAATGCTCATGAACTTTTTGTCATCTGCGGCGTTCTCGTTTACGGCAAGCGTTATATACAAGCATAAAAGAGATCTCAACGGTGCTATCATAGGTCTTTTTGCCGCGGTCGCAGCAGTCGTTGCAATAATGATGGGAGCAAATCTTGTTATCACCCCATTATATATGCACGTTACGGCATCCGAGGTGGCGGCAATGATACCCACTCTTCTTTTGCCCTTTAATTTTACAAAGGCGCTTCTTAACATGGCATTGGTGCTTCTCCTCTACAAGCCGATATCCAACGCGCTCAAGCGCAGCCGACTTGTCGACGGAAATGTTGCCGCATATAATTTTGATATCAAAAGTGCGCTCACTCTCTGCATGGGAGCAGTCCTGCTTCTTGTGAGCTTGCTTATATTTATACTTGTTCTCCATGGCGAAATAACATTCTTCAGGAGTTAAGATGAAAAAAAATTTTTACGTATTGTTTATATCTATGGTGCCGCTTATAGAGTTGCGCGGCGCAATTCCGGTTGGAGCTATAGCCGGACTTCCGTGGTACATAAACTACCCTATATGCATAATCGGAAATATGCTTCCCATACCGATAATATTGCTTTTTGTCGGTGCTGTGCTAAAGTGGATGTCTACGTGTAAGGTCTCTCTTTTCAATAAGGTTGCAAACTTTATATATGAAAAGGCGGACAAGCACAAGGGAAAGATAGAGAAGGGCGGATTTGTTGCCCTTATGCTCTTTGTCGGCATTCCGCTTCCCGGTACCGGTGCTTGGACGGGGGCGCTCGTTGCGGCACTTCTCGGAATGAAAAAGAAGCATTCTATCACCGCCATAGCGCTTGGAGTGCTTATAGCAGGCATTATTATGGGGCTTATAAGCTATATTTCGGTAGACGCATTTAACGCGATGTTTGGTTAAGAGGTGAACGGCATGAAACGCACGGTGAACGTTTTGATAAAGAATCTTCACTGGGCTATTTATGCCGTTTTCGTTTTTCTTCAGATGCTCGGGCATAAGTATCTTGTCCTTTTCGGTGACGATTATTATTACGCAAACTTTATTCCGCGCGGATGGGGTTATTTTGTAAAGGAGAATATCTTCCATTATACCGATACTAACGGAAGATTTTTCGTTCATATCATTGACGAGCTGTTGCTCGGCTTTGATATCGGTGTCTGGAAGGTGTTTAATATTCTGACGATCGCGCTCATCGTGTTTTTTGCGGCAAAGATCGCGGCAAAGACTTATATGAACGGATACGCGACAAAGGAGTTTAAAATATCTCTTTCCGCCGCATCTGTTCTTTTTGCGGCAATATCCCATGAGGTTTACGTCAACTGCATATATTGGGCGACCGGTGCGGTGAATTATCTTTTTCCTATACTGCTCGTGCTCATCTACTATTATTATTCCAAAAAAGATCTCGAGCTTGAGCGCGGCTATAGATGGTTGCCGATGCTCGCATTTTTCGCTTCGTTTACTACCGAACAAAGCTCTGCCGCATCATTTGCAATAAGTATATACGTTATATTTATGTGCTTGTGGAAATACAAACGCAGGGTGCGCGCCACCTATACTGTGAGCTTTGTGCTTTCAGCGGCAGCACTTTTCAGCGTTGTGTTTGCCCCGGGAAACAGCGTGAGAATGACCTATTATCCCGAGTTTTATGCAAAGAGCTTTTTCGGAAAGATATTTAATGGAATATTGGTCTTTGCGGATCAGCTGTTCGGTAAAAGCGGACCTATATTGCTTTTTGTCATACTGTCGGCATACTCGGCGGTGATGATATTTAACAAAGCAAGGACTAAAAAAATAAAGCTTTGTGTGGCGGCTCTTTTTGCTTTTACGGCGCTTTATGCAGTTTGCGCGTATATGCCTTATTCGCATTTTCGGATAATTCTGTGTGCCTTGCTGTCGGTTCCTTCGCTGACCGTATATTTCGTGATGGCGGCAAAGGATCTATTTAGAAAAAAAGACGATGAAAGTGCATTTTTCTTCCTGCTCGCGGCGGGGCTTCAGGCAGTTATGCTGATTTCCCCCGAGTTTGGTTGGCGAACGTTGCTCGTTTCGATGATCCTTTTGTTTATACCCGCCCTTAAATGTATTGTTCGCGGTGCAGAACAGATAAAGCTCAAAAGAAGAGCTTTTGCTTCTGTTGTCTGCGCGGCGGCGATCGCAATCTCTTTTTCGAGCTTGTTTTTGATATCGCAGGGATACAGAGAAAATCACCCCGTGCACGAGTACAACGATATGATGATGGAAAAGTTTGCCGCGGGCGAGATGGACGAGGTAAAGCTTGCATATCCGATAAACGACGAATATCGGTACGTTATGCCTTACGACAACACGTATCATATGTACCGATACGTGCAAATGTGGGGACTTCCGGATGACTTTGTCGTCGAATTTGAAAAATATCCCGGTTAAAATGACGATACCTATTGAAATTTGCAAAGAATTATGATAATATGAATATATAAATAAAAATCTTATCAAGAGCGGCGGAGGGACTGGCCCTGTGAAGCCCGGCAACCTACCCAGGCGGGAAAGGTGCTAATTCCCGAGAGATGAGACACAATGATGATTTCGCCCTCGGTAACCGCCGAGGGCTCTTTTGACCCAAGAAAGGAATTTGAAAATGAGTAAAAGATTGTTTACAAGTGAATCGGTAACAGAAGGACATCCCGACAAAATATGCGACCAGATATCCGATGCGGTGCTTGATGCACTTCTTGAAAAGGATCCCATGTCGCGCGTTGCCTGCGAGGTCACCTGTACGACAGGCATCGTATCGGTAATGGGCGAGATAACCACAAAGGCGATAGTCGATATACCGAAGATAGTCCGTGAGACGGTACGTGAGATCGGATATGACCGCGCAAAGTACGGCTTTGACTGCGATACATGCGCTGTAACAAATCTTATCCACGAGCAATCGCCCGATATTGCAATGGGCGTTGATAAATCGCTTGAGGCGAAGACAGGCGAGTCGGACGAGCTTGATATCGGTGCGGGCGACCAGGGACTTATGTTCGGCTTTGCCTGCGACGAGACTCCCGAGCTTATGCCGCTTCCCATCTCTCTTGCACACAAGCTTGCCAAGCGCTTATCCGACGTGCGCCACGACGGCACTCTTAAGTATCTGCGTCCCGACGGCAAGACTCAGGTGACGGTCGAGTACGAGGACGATCGCCCCGTGCACATCGATACGGTGGTAATATCCACACAGCACGATGCAAACACGTCGGTGGAGCAGATAGGAAAGGATCTTGTCGAGCACGTTATAAGGCCCATCATTCCGACAGACCTTATTGATGAAAATACGAAGATATACATAAATCCGACAGGCAGATTTGTTATCGGCGGACCGCAGGGAGACTCGGGTCTTACGGGACGTAAGATAATCGTTGACACCTACGGCGGATATGCGAGCCACGGCGGCGGAGCATTCTCGGGCAAGGACCCGACAAAGGTTGACAGAAGCGCTTGCTATGCGGCGCGTTACGTTGCAAAGAACGTAGTAGCAGCAGGTCTTGCAAGAAAGTGCGAGGTCCAGCTTGCATATGCTATAGGTGTTGCAAAGCCGGTCTCGGTCATGATAAATACCTACGGCACGGGTAAGGTGGCGGACGCCAAGATCGAGGAAGCGGTGCTTGCAAACATCGACCTTCGTCCCGCAGCTATAATCAAGAGATTCGACCTTCGCAAGCCGATATACAGAAAGCTTGCGGCATACGGTCACATGGGACGTGAGGATCTCGGTGTTCTTTGGGAAAAGACCGATATGGCTCCCGCCCTTGTCGAGTATCTGAAATAACAAAAGTTCTTCGTGTGCATATGATACTACCGAAAGGAGTATACATATGCACATTGAGGTTATCGGCGAAGTTTTGATAGCAATGTTTGCCATGTACGGCGTTTTTTGCGCTATACAGCTTGTCACGGAGCTTTTGTTTGCTCCCGCATCCTTTTATTTGGCGGTGCCGGCAAGACGGGGCGAATCCGAAAAGGAAATATACAAGCGCCTCTGCTATGCACAGCTTGTTTCGGCAAGGGAAAGGGGCGCGAAGAGTTATCCGATAATAATTTCGGAGAGCGACGAGAAGATATCCGAGCTTAAGGAGCTTGGAGTTACGGTGTACACGGCAAAGGAAGTATAAAGGAAAGGAGAAATCCATGGACGTAAGAGAAAATGAAATGCCTATGGGCGAGCTTTCCCGCACGGTAAAGCTTTCCGGAAGCGTTGAGGGAATAGTCTATTCGAACGAAGAAAACGGATATACAGTCTGCGATATGGGCACCGACGATGAACTCGTGACCGTCGTGGGTATCATGCCTTACCTTTCCGAGGGCGAGAAGATAACCGTTTACGGACATTGGGAACACAATTCAAGGTACGGCAGACAGTTCAAGGTCGAGCAGTATGAAAAGGATCTTCCCGCCGATGATAATGCTATCCTGCGCTATCTATCGTCAAGAACTGTCAAGGGAATAGGTCCCAAGACCGCGATAAAGATAGTTGAGGCGTTTGGCTCAGACAGCTTCGACGTGATAGAGAATCATCCCGAGTGGCTTGCCGACATCCCCGGAATATCGAGAAAAAAGGCCGAGGAGATATCCGAAAGCTTTAAGGAGCAGTCGGGAATGCGAAGCGTTATGATGTTTTGCAGAAACTATTTCGGCGCGGCGACTACGGTGAA
Organism: Eubacteriales bacterium; assembly: GCA_045595035.1. GTDB lineage: Bacteria > Bacillota > Clostridia > Oscillospirales > CAG-272 > CAYZHW01. The sequence continues at coordinate 4,936 of JAZNZQ010000149.1, forward strand.
GATTTACAAGCGCTGGGGGAGCAGGGCGGTTGATATAATAAAGAAGAATCCCTATCGGCTCTGTGATGAGATACATGGTATTGGCTTTGAAAGAGCGGATTCTATTGCCGCCACACTCGGCACATCTCCTGATTCATCAGCGCGCCTTGAAAGCGGGATACTCTACTTGCTCTCTCACAATTTAAACCAAAACGGACACGTCTGCCTTCCGCGTGAGAAGGTGATACCCGCCGCGGCAAAGATGCTCGATGTGCCCGAAGAAAAAATAGAATATGCACTCGCATCGCTTATTTCGGAGAGCCGTGTCGTGTCGGTGAAATACAACAGATGCGACTATCTCTACACCTATGAAGCATATGAAGAAGAGGCGTATATTGCAAAAAAGCTTGTTATGCTCGACAAATTCTGCCCTAAGATAAGCGGTGAGGATATCGAGAGCTTTATAATAAAGACCGAGCGAGAGGGGAATATCACCTACGCCGATCTTCAGCGAAAGGCAATAAGCGACTCGCTTGAAAACGGAGTTACCGTGCTTACGGGCGGCCCCGGTACAGGAAAGACCACGGTCGTGCACGCGCTTCTTAAAATATATGAAAACATGGGAATGGAATGTGCTCTCGCAGCCCCCACGGGACGAGCCGCAAAAAGAATGAGCGAGTCGACCTCGCGTGAGGCAAAGACTGTGCACAGACTTCTTGAGATGCAGTACGGCGATGACGACAGAGCCGAGTTTTTGCGAGACGAGAATAATCTGCTCGAGGAAAACGTGATAATCGTGGACGAGGCATCGATGATAGACTCCTCGCTCTTTTGCTCGCTCCTGAAGGCGATAAAACCGGGGGCGCGCCTTGTGTTGATAGGAGATGCCGACCAGCTCCCGTCTGTCGGCGCGGGAAGGGTGCTGTTTGACCTCATCGACAGCGGCCGATTTGCGACCGTGCGTCTGACTGAGATATTCCGTCAGGCAAGAAACAGCCTTATAGTAACCAATGCCCACAAGATAAACCGAGGGGAATATCCCGAGCTTTCGGTCAAGGATAACGACTTCTTCTTTATCTCGCGCGAGCGTGAAGAGGATATTGCTGCGACGGTAGCCGACTTATATAAAAACAGACTGCCGCGAAAGTACGGTGCTGATACCGTGAATAAGATACAGGTCATCACCCCCTCGAGGAAGGGACTTGCGGGGACCGAAAACCTCAACGTCGTGCTACAGGGAATGCTGAATCCCGCCGAGCGCGGCAAAAAAGAGTACCGCTTCCGCGAGGTGTTATTCCGTGTGGGCGACCGCGTTATGCAGACCAGAAACAATTACGACATAGAATGGGAGAAGGACGGCAAGGACGGACAAGGTATATTCAACGGCGATATCGGCGTTATATGTGATATCGACGTGGCAGAGCAGATGCTCGAGATAAACTTTGACGAGCGTATCTGCGCTTATGACTTTTCGCTTCTTGATGAGCTTGAGCACGCATATGCCGTGACTGTCCACAAGAGTCAGGGAAGCGAATACCCGATGATCATCGTGCCGATGTATGCCTGTGCGCCCATGCTTCTTGCAAGAAATCTGCTTTATACCGCTGTGACCCGAGCGCAGAGCATGGTCGTTCTTGTCGGACGGGCCGATATAGTCAAGGCGATGGTCGACAATGACCGCCAGTCTATGCGATACACGGGACTTGCGGCAAGATTAAGGGATCAGTGATGTTAGAGACGCTAAAAAACATCTTTTTCCCGAAAAGGTGTGCCGCTTGCGGTGAGCTGTTGCCCGCGATATCAAAGGTCTTTGACAGTGAGAGGATCCTTTGCGGAGTCTGCCGCGGCAAATGGGAGACTGAAAAGAACGCAAAATGTAGCATATGCGGTAAGTATCTTTCCGAATGTAAATGCTCGAAGGATCATCTTTGGCAAAACGGCGTGCGTACACATCTGAAGCTTGTACGCTACCGCCCGGGGATCCCCGACTGCGTTGCAAACAAACTCATACACAGTATGAAGCGAAATAACGATATGCTCATTTTTGTCTTTGCCGCAGAGCAGCTTTCCCGCATGCTTGCAAAATATATTCTCGAAAACGATATTGATGTTGGTAACGTTATCATTACGTACGTGCCGCGAAGCCGCCGTCAGGTTCGTCTTCACGGATACGACCACGCAAAAAAGCTCGCCATGCTCATAGCAAGCTCGCTTTCTCTTGAGATGAAAACGCTGATCGTAAGATGCGGAAAAAGCACAGAGCAAAAGTATCTGAATAAGAGCGAGAGGGTCGCAAATGTGCGCGGTGCTTTTTCACTTGCAAAGGACGTAAACGTGAGAGGCAAGACTGTCTTCATCGTCGATGACGTGGTAACAAGCGGTGCAAGCATGGCAGAATGTGCGGGTGTACTTCGGGAAAAGAACCCCGCCGATATAGTTGCGCTCTCGCTTGCGGCTACAAAATAAAAAATACCTGAAAATAGCATTGCAAAAAGGTTTGCGGTAGTGTATAATAAATACATATAGCTTTTTGGAGGAACAAGGACCGAATGTTTGGTTTGAGTAAAGATATAGGAATAGACCTCGGCACTGCAACGGTGCTTGTCTATGTAAAAGGAAAAGGAATTGTATTAAAGGAGCCGTCTGTCGTTGCTATCGACAAGAATACCGACAGAGTGCTCAAGGTCGGACGCGAGGCGCAGATAATGCTCGGAAGAACGCCGGGCAACATAACCGCGATACGTCCGCTTCGTGACGGAGTCATAAGTCAGTATGATGTGACTCTTAAAATGATACAGCATTTTATCAGAGCCGCGTGCGGCAACACAATACTTAAGCCCAGAGTTGTGATATGTGTGCCGAGCGGTAATTTC
>JAZNZQ010000150.1:0-2169 GCA_045595035.1 Eubacteriales bacterium
GAATACTGTCATTTGCATCTATTCCGTGCGATGCCGATGCAATATCGTACTTGCCGCCTGCGATAACAAGGTCATCCTTGCCCGAGATACCGTGTCCCGCAGGTGAGCTTACCTTAAGCGTACCCATGCCGTTGAAGGTGATATCGCACTTAGAATAGATAGCGGCGTTGATATTATTATCATCAATTGAAACAAAGCTTCCGCCGTTTGAGAGCGTGTTTTCACTTTCATCGGCAAGTGTCACATAGACTTTATCTGCCTCAAGCACGTAGAGCGCGGCACTCGTCTTGCTTGTAATATCCGCATTATCGAGCACTATCTGCACCTTTGCGTTATCGGGCGCGTTTACAACTATCTTTCCGTCGTCAAGCTTGCCTGAGATAACGTAGGTCGCCTCGGACGTCAGCGTTATTGTTGACCCCGACACCCGCGCGGCATTTGAACTCGCAGTCGCACTATTACCCGAGAGGGTTATCTTTACGGCTTTTGATGCATCGTAGCCGGCATCCCTGTCGCGCTCGGTAAACATTTCCTCATACTTTTTTTCAAAATCGACGCTGACGGGCGGCGATATTGTGTCATAGGGCGAGGATGTGTCGATCGGAGCATCGGTATCGGCGGGCTTTGTTCCCGTGTCCGAAGGCGTGCTGCAGCCGACAAGAATAAATGCTAAAATTAAAGCTAATGAAATGATCTTTTTCATATTTTTCCCTTAAAGCTCGGCTACGCCCGTATCCTGCTTGGAGATGCTTATCTCAAGATTGCCGTTACGCACTCTTATCTTGTCGATCATTTCCTTTTCCTTTGCGGGATCGCGAAGAGCGATATTATATGTGATGCGGAACATACTTCCCATGTTTGTGGTCTTCACGCGAATGACCTCGCACGAAGTGGTGTATTCGGCAAAAATATCGTCAAACACATCCGAATAGTCAAGATCCTCGGGAATGGTTATATTCATCGTCTTATAGAGTGCCGCATTTTTCCTTGAACCGAAATCAAGCTGGTTGTAAACTATGAATATCACGCACATAACAAGCGTAAAGAGCGCCGCAAAGCCGAGATATCCCATTCCTGCGATAAGTCCCGCGCCCATAGCGAGAAAGAGCGTGCATATCTCCTTTGCCGTTCCCGGAACAGAGCGAAATCTTACCAGACTGAATGCACCAGCGACCGCAACACCCGCACCGACGTTGCCGTTTACCATCATAATTACGATGCAAACGACCGCGGGAAGGAGCGAGAGCGTTATAACGAAGCTCTTTGTGTAGCGCGTCTTATACATGTAGGAAAGTGCCATCACAAGGCCGAGAATGAGTGCCGTTCCAAGGCAAAGCAAAAAATCGACCACCGATATTACGACCGTGTAATCGGTATCAAAAATTCCTCTGAAAAAAGATTCAAGCATTGGTATTATCCTCCTTAAGCTCGGGAAATATCAGCGTTCTGTACGCCGTTCCGTATTTTGAAAATGATGTTTTGTATATTTTCTCTGCCGACAAAACGCTTGTCAGCCAAAGCGGTATCGCGCCCGCGCATTTTATCTCCATCAGCACGTATCCCTCGGGCAGAATGGGTGTGCCGCCGACATCCGTGCAAAGCGACAGTCCGCCGCGGCGGCAAAGAATGTTATCGTCAAAGGTCACGCGAAACGCGGGGTCGTCCTTCAAATAATACGCTTCCCTCTCGTACGAGAGAAAGACCTTCGGGGAAAGCGGAGAATAAAACGACATAAAGTAATCTATCTCGCGCGTTATCTGCGTATCTTTTTCTGTGTGGCTCTTTCCCATAAGCCAATCCATCGCCTCACGCTCGGGAAGCGACACGCGCCGCTTGTAGACCACACTTTTGTATTTTTTCTTCAATTCCACAAATACCGTGCTGTCCTCGTCGGCTCTCGCATAGCTTCGTACTCGCAGCTTTTCCTTATATGCGGGCTTTTCTATCGAATGACGGATGAGTCTGTACGTATCATCGTCAAAATAGATATTGCGTATAGTCGAGCGTCCGTATCTGTCGGGGATCATATAGTCATTCATCACCGACAGTATCCTTTGCATCTGCTCTCGCTTTATCATATATTTAAGCTCGTACCGCTTGAATACCGTTTGATATGCCATATTTTCTCCTCCTTTACTGTTATTGTATCATTCTTTTCTGTTGTTTTGT
>JAZNZQ010000151.1:0-8264 GCA_045595035.1 Eubacteriales bacterium
CGCCGCAGAGCAGGCAACTATGGTTGCTTACGATATGGCGGATATATCCGTTCTCGCACTTAAGAAGTCTCTTACACTTTTTGATAACTACGATATAAAGGTTATTGACGAGATACGCGAGCTTGAGGATAAGGCGGATAAATACGAGGATATGCTCGGAAGCTATCTCGTAAAGCTTTCAAGCCACGATATGTCCGAGGCAGATTCGATACAGATCACAAAGCTCTTGCACATCATAGGAGACCTTGAGCGTATCTCCGACCACTCGGTCAACATCGTTGAGTCGGCAGAGGAAATGAAGGATAAGAAGATTGCTTTCTCCGAGAAGGCGCAGGCTGAGATGAAGGTTATGAGAGCGGCTATCTCCGATATTCTTGACATCACCCTTAAGGCGTTCATTGATAACGATATCTCGACCGCGATCGAGGTAGAGCCCATTGAGGAGGTCGTTGACGATCTTCGCGATCAGATAAAGCTTAATCACATCATTCGTCTCCAGAAGAGCGAATGCACGATCGAGCACGGCTTCGTGCTTTCCGACCTTCTTACCAACTTCGAGCGTGTTTCCGACCACTGCGCGAACATTGCGGGCTGTGTGATCGAGATATCCAAGCTCGGTGACCTTGATATGCATAAGTACAGCGAGGAAGCGGCAGAGAGCGTCGAGTTCAAGCAGAAGTACGTATACTATCAGCAGAAGTACAAGCTTGCGTCGGATCAGCAGGACGCTTAAATTCAGCTTCGCGCCTTTGGGCGAACAAAATAAACTTACGGCGGCGGGAGCAATCTCGCCGCTTTTTTAACGCCAAAAGCAATGGGAGCGCGTGGAAAAATAGAAGCACCAAATCCTTCGTATACAAGGAGTTTTTACTTGTGTTTTATGTGGGTAATATGTTTATATGTCAAACCTGAAATTTGAAGTCTATTTTTCCATATATGTTATATGATCCAACTCAAAGTTCGTCAAGAAAAATGTTTTTACTTTCAAAAGTTCGCCTGAAAAATGCATCTTAATATTCGGAAATATATTGACATTTTTGAGATTTGAGTGTATAATAATGCTGTATTAAATAAGAGACTGCCTCATTGAGACAGTCTCTTTATTTTGTCCTATAAATCAGAGAGGGGAAGCGGTGATCTACATTCCGAGCAGATATTCGGGAGTGACGCCGAGCACCCTGCAAAGCACTAAAAGCTCGTAATCTGCGACGAAGCGCGTTCCGATCTCTATTCTGCTTATACTGTCACGTTCTATTATAACACCCTCGACCTGTAATCTTGCCGCGAGATTGTCTTGCGAAAGGTTAAGTCTTTTTCTGGCTTCCTTGATTCTCTCCCCGGAAACATTTTTCTTTCCGTTATAATCATATATCTTCATAACGCTCTCCCGATGTGCTTATCTGTGTGTTAAAGTTAAGAATTTACTTGACTTTAACATATTTTAAGAGTATAATTGTGTTAAAGATAAGAAAAATGAGAGGTTGTGTGAAAAAATGAGTGATATTGGAGTTTTTAAAGAATTTGACAAGCTTGGTAGGATAGTTATACCAAAAGAATTGCGCGATAGGTTTTTGCTAAACGGCAGGGTGGAGCTGATAGCAACCAAAGACGGTGTATTAATAAATATAGATAAGCTATGTTAACCGAGAAATTTATCTAATGTCAATTGATCGTTGCATCATAGGTGAGCACGCCCTTTGCCTCGAGCCTTCCGGCGAGCACGTCGATACACCCGATGTTTGATCTCTCTGAGAGCGCGCCTATAATTACCCTTGGTATATGGGGAAGATTTTCAAGCACGCAGGGGTTGCCGAAGTGGATGAGTGCTGATACCGCGCCCGTTGCCTGAGCCGCGCTTATAAGGCATTCCGTACGGCGAGTCAGGTGTTCGGGGCCGGTGTATGCGATAGCCTCTGTGAACGTTATGAAGATCACGTCATCGTAATCTACCGCGTAGGAAAGGATATTGCACATTTGGATATTGTTTGGAAACTGGTGAAAGGCCATGACCTCGGAATTAGGGAAGAGCTCCTTTATGCGCTCGGTGATTGCGACGACGTTCTGCCAGGTGCTTGAAAATGTATCCACCTCGACCTTGCCGTCATTGCCGATCGCATTCTCGTTTCTCGTCATAAGAGCGAAGAGATGTTTTCCGTCCTTTGAAATATTCTTTGGAATACCCGTGTCACATTTTTCATATATTGCGGCGACGTCGATTTCTTCGACAAGAGCTTTTTCCTCGGGGGTAGTGTCGGTATATTTTGGTTCTCTTTGGGATTTTTCTTGAGTGGCGAGTACGTGGCGTACCGCATCGTTAAGTCTTTCCTCGTCGAATATGCCCTGCTCGTAGCCGGATATTATTGCCTCGTGCTTAAACTTTATATCGGGTCTGCAGGAGAGCGCGAGATCGTTGCCCGCTTGTATGCACATACTGATGGGAAGGGTTCTTCCGAACCTTCCGGCGACTCCGCGCATTCCGAGTGAGTCGGTAATAAGAAATCCGTCGAAGCCAAGCTCTCTTATTATGTCTATTACCGGCTTTGAAAGACTTGCGGGACGGGTATCATCAATGTTGACGAAGCGGTGGTGTCCTGTCATAATACCGTCGATCAGATCTTCCTTCATAAGTTCGAGATATGGAAACAGTCCCGTACGTAGCAGCTCCTCTCGAGTCTGCTCAGAGTACCCCTCGGTCATATGAGAATCGACGTTTTTGGGGTTGTCTCCGCTCGGATAGTGCTTTGCCACCGTCAGAATTCCGCCGTCTTGCATACCCTTGGCAATAGCCGCGCCGAGCCTTGCCACCTCCGATACGTCACTGCCTAACTGGCGCGAAGAACCGTTTTGCCTTGAGTCTATAATTGGACAGCAAACAACACTGTAACCGCGTTTTCTGGCCGTAACGCCGAGCGCTTTGCCGAAAGCGTAGGCGTGCTTTTCGCTTCCGGTACGTCCAATGGAGTTTACACAGCCGATCGTATATTCATCCATTCCGCTCTCTGCATCTGTGATTATGAGAATGGGGTAATCCGCGATCTCGCGCACCTTTTTTACAAGCTCGTAAGCGCCCGGAACGTTCTGCTGTATCCATATCGCGCCAAGCTCGCGGCGGCGGATAAGCTCAAACGCGTATTCCTTTTCCTCTTCGCTGTAAATCGGGGAGAGAAAGAGCGCGTCAAGCATACCGAGCTTCTGTGTGAGCGTCAGCTCGTTTATATCAAGCTTCTTGATTGTTTTCATAATGACCTCTGTTTTTAAATAAGTTAGTCTTGTTTGCGTTTTTTAATTGATCCTCGCATCGTATGTGAGAACGCCCTTCGCTTCGAGCTTTCCCACAAGAACGTCTATACACCCGAGTGTTGCGCGTTTTGAAAGACCGCCGATTATAACCCTTGGAATATGAGGCAGGTTTTCAAGTACACAGGGGTTACCGAAATGGATGAGCGCTGATACCTTGCCCGTTGTCTGAGCCGCGCTTATAAGGCATTCCGCGCGGCGGGTGATATGCTCCTTTCCGGTATAAGCTATTGCTTCGGAGAAGGTTATGAATACTACGTCGTCATAATCGACAGATAAGGAGAGTATGTTGCACATCTGAACGTTGTTGGGGAATTGATGAAATGCGTAAACGTCGGAATTCGGGAAACTATTGCGAATCTTTTCCGTTATCGCGGTAATGTCCTGCCAGGCGCTTGTAAAGGTATCCACTTCCACCTTTCCCTCGGCATCTATCGCGTTTTCATTTCTGGTCATAAGAGCGAAGAGATGCTTGCCGTCCTTTGAAATGCTCTTTTGGGTACCCGTGTCATGTTTTTCATATATTGCGGCGACGTCGATCGACTTTGCCATTCTGTCCTCTTCGGGGGTGATCTCGGTAAATTTCGGCTCTTTCAGAGACTTTTCCTGAGCCTTAAGTACGTGAGCGACGGCTTCGTTCAGTCTTTCCTCGCCAAAGATTCCGTTCTCGTAACAGGTCTTTATAGCTTCGTGGTTGAACCTTGCTTCGGGAGTGTAGGTGAGAGCGAGATCGTTTCCCGCCTCGATGCACATTCCTTTGGACTCGACCTTGCTGAATTTTCCGATTATGCCCATCATCCCGAGAGCGTCGGTAATGAAGAAGCCGTCAAAGCCTTCGTCTCTTATTATATCTATTACCGGTTTTGAAAGACTTGCGGGACGGCTGTCATCTATGTTGACAAAGCGGTGATGCCCCGACATAATTCCGTCAAGAAGCCCTTCTTTTATAAGCTCGCTGTAGGGATAAAGTCCCGTTTCGAGAAGCTCCTCGCGGGTCTGCTCCGAATATCCCTCCGCCATGTGCGAATCTATTTCTTTCGGGTTGTCTCCGCTGGGGTAGTGTTTTGCGACCGTGAGTATGCCCGCATCCTGTAAGCCTCTTGCCACCGCTGCGCCCAGCCTTGCAACCTCGCGGACGTCGCTTCCGAACTGTCGCTGAGAGCCGTTTTTTCTCGAATCAAGAACGGGATTGCAAATGACGTTGTAACCGAGCTTTCTTGCCGTAATTCCAAGCGCTTTTCCGTATGCGTAAGCGTAGTCTTCGTTGCCGGTACAGCCGATCGCGTTAGCTTTGCCGATCTTGTAATCGAGAAGCCCTGATTCTGCATCGGTAAAGATAAGAATGGGATAATCGGCGACCTCGCGCACCCTCTTTACATAATCCTCAGCGCCCTTGGTATTCCACTGTATCCAGATCGCTCCGAGTGATCTTTTTCGAATGAGATCAAATACGTACTCTCTGTCTTCCTCGGGCGTATTAGGCGATAGGTACCCCGCCTCAAGCATACCGAGTTTCTGGTCGAGTGTTAATTCATTGAAATTTAGTTTCTTGATTTTTTTCATCACTGCACTCCTTTGCCGATTTAGGTCTGTGTTTTTCTTTGCTGCTTTGTATCGATCGCCTTACCCGTGTCAAATTAAATACCGAACAGTTCTTTTGAAAAAACGGGGGACGGTTGCCTTCCGTATTCGCATAGCTCAAACGCCTCGGCAAATCTAATCCTGCGTCCTCTTTCCTCTCCGTAAAGCTCAAGGAGTCTTTTTCTGTAAACGATAGCGCTTTTCGCGAATTTCTGCGCGTAGCAGAAGGGCGCCGACATTATCTCCTCATCGGTGGTTGAATCGGTTATCTCAATGCCCTTAAGCCAGCGGAACCGCTCTTCGCGACCCTCGGGTGCCTCCATTCCCTTATTAAACGGAAGCCATTCGTAAACCTGGCTTTCATTCATATCCGCCATAATATACTTGTGCTCTATTACGTCGGTTATATCCATCATAAACGTCGGAGTAAACGGAGGATTTTTAAAGTAGTCCTCGTTATAGAGTATTATAGGCATCCTTCTCATAAACGGCGTATCGGGGCAGGTATGCGGTACCGTAAGAAGATACGATGCATCCTGAACGAGCTGAGCGGAGGCTCTGTGATCCGCGTGATAATCGTTAGGACGGTGAGATATAACTACGTCTGGCGCAAATTTGCGGATGTATCTTATAGTGCGCTGCCGCATCTCCAAGGTCGGCATAAGAGTACAGTCGTCAACGTCCGACCAGATATCGTACTTTATACCGAGATATTCGGCAACTCGCGCCGATTCCTTTGCCCGTCTTGCAGAGGTCTCCTCGGGAGTCATCAGGTGGTGTCCCCCGTTGCCGTTGCACATCGAGAGGAAGCGTACCTCGTGTCCCGCCTTTATCCATTTGTAAGCCGAGCCTCCGACACGAAATTCGTTATCGTCCTGATGCGCTCCGATTGAAAGAATTTTCATTTTTACGCGTCTCTTTTCTTAAAAGCACTTGATTTTTCTTGATTATATTGTAAAATATAAATATAGGAAAAACAAGCGTTATATTGATTATTTTTTTAACTATTTTGATGTGAGGATAAAATGGAGAAGCTTTACGAGCATCATTATAAATTAAAAAGCGACAAGCTTTGTCCCTTCAAGCTTGGAAAGGGAGAGCGCAACGATGCCAATTTTTATAACTGGCACGAAAATATAGAGATCGTTTTCGTTACCTCGGATGAGGGGAGCCTTCATTATTCCACCGAGGCAATGGACGTAAAGCGCGGTGATATCATCGTGATAAACAGCGGCGTGATCCATCGTCCGAGCCCCACGATAGAATTCTATTTTCTTATAATAGATGAAGGATTCTTCAAGGAAAACGGTTTCTCTGTATCCGAGCTTGAATTTGAGCGCCTGATTCGCGATGATGAGTGCGAGAGGCTTTTTTTGAGCGTCAAGGAAAAAATCAGCGAATATAAGTCGGGGGAGCTGCATCCTGCCGAGCTTCGCGCGGCAGTTCTTGCGCTTATAATATATCTTTACAATAACCGACTTCTGAAAAAAGAGAAAAACGGGCATTCCATGTCGAACGAGGCAGGCTGCGTCAAGATGGCTCTGGCGTATATAAACGAAAGATATACAGAGCCAATCTCTCTATCGGATATAGCCGAAGTCTGCGGAGTCACTAAGGCTCATCTTGCAAGAGATTTCAAGCGACAAACGGGGCAGACGGTCATCACTTACGTAAACACTCTTCGCTGCAAGCGCGCTGCCATCTCGATATCCGAGGGCACAAGCATTACCGAGGCGGCGATGGAATGCGGATTTGAATCGTTATCTTATTTTTCGAGAACGTACAAGAGGATAATCGGAGTTGCTCCGTCAACAGCAAAAAACAAAGTTAAATTAAAACGAAAAGAGGATAAAAAATGAGACGAATAATAGGAATTGCTCCCGCGCCTATGATGGGGGCACCCGAGGAATCCTGCGGTAAGGATATGTATAAGCTCGGATGCAATTACGTTGATCGCGCTACTGAGGCGGGATGTATTCCTATCTGTCTTGCGCCGATGAATTACCGTCTCTCCGAGGAGGCTCTTCTGCTGTGCGACGGATTTCTCGTTCAGGGCGGCTCTGAGTTTTACTTCTATCATTTTCAAATAATACACCACGCCGTAACGCGCGGAAAAAAATATCTTGGTATCTGTCTCGGTCAGCAGCTTATATACGTTTATTTTGAGCTTCGTCGGAGAGTTCTGGAGATAGGATATGAGGGAGACCTCGTTGAAGCGATATACGAATATATGAAAGCGCAGGGGGACGGATTTACGGTTCAGAGGCGTATCCCCGATCACCGAAAACCCTCACCGCCGAGAGGGCACGAGGACGAGGCGAAGCACGACGTCGATATCGTTCCCGGCACTATCCTTCACAGGCTTCTCGGAAGGGATAAGATGCGCATATGCTCTTTCCATAAAATGAGCACACCCCCAACGCAAAAGCTCGTACGCATAAACGCGTGGTCCGCTCTCGGCGACAACGTGGTTGAGGGAACCGAGTACGGCGATAATATTCTCGGCGTTCAGGGGCATCCCGAGTTTGACACTCTTCTTCCCGAGATCTTTTCGTTTCTCAGCGAGGACTGACGGGAGACGGGAAGACCTTGCTTGATACTTTCTTATAGAAGCAAAGCGGCGGCAAGGTAAACGCAGATACGGCGCTCGTCCGAATCAATTTGTTATTACGTAGAAAAATTTCGCTTGTTAGCGAGAAAGGCGGTAAAAGCTATGAAAAAAATACATATAGCGCTTTATATTATTCTTGCTTTATCCATAGTCATTGCGCTTTTTTCCTGCGGGGGCGGAGAATGCGTGAGCCACGCGGATGCCGACGGAAACGCAAAATGTGATATCTGCGGAGCTGATGTTGCCTGTCAGGCGTGTGTTGACGGTGATAGGGACGCAAAATGCGATGTCTGCGGTAGCCGCGTTGCTTGTCAAGAATGCTCTGATGAGAACAAGGACGAAAAATGCGACGTCTGCGGTGCAGAGATGCCCTCGCCCGTTATAAATGATATCGTTCTGATTGAGAACGGAATTGCCAATTTTCAGTTCGTTCTTGCAAAGGGGATAGGTGCTGACACCAGAAAAATGATCGATTACACCGTCATCAGAGGCGCGGAAAGAATGTCCGGTGTCGTTATGTCGAGTGTTACCGAGGGCTTTTCAAATGACGTCGAGCAGGAGATAGAGGTTCTTGTGGGTGACGTTAAAAACCGAGGCGAGGAATATTCTATGAACCGATTCGACCTTGGTGAAAAGGGTTACGTTATCAAGATCATAGGAAAGAAGATCATTATCAACGCAGGCTCGGATGAGGCATTCGCAGAGGCAATAATGATGTTTGCGACGGACGTGCTTGATTATGATAATAAGGATCTCGAAAACGCGGTCATGACCT
>JAZNZQ010000152.1:0-7061 GCA_045595035.1 Eubacteriales bacterium
GCTTCCCGCAGATGCCATCATATACAAAAAACAGGTGCGCGAAGTGGATGAAGGCGCGCTTCGGGTGGTCGATCTTATCAGAAACCGTCAGGGGATCAAGGCGAAAAAAGAGGCAGGCGACCGTGATCTTTTTACTGCAGACATTTTATCCGACGGAAGGATGCGCGTTACGGCGACCTCGGACGGCTTTGTTTCTCTTTGTGTCGGAGAACGCAGCATCACGTCCGCACGGCCGGATTCGCTTTTGCCGTTTTCGGTGCTTTTTGAAGCTGACGGGCGTGTGTATAATGTGAACGGCAGTGAATATTTGAGCTTTAAAAGTGCCGCAGGGAAGCTGTCTTACAGTATGAGAGACAAGGATCTTGTTGAGGCGAAGACCGATATCACGCTTGACAGCGAAAACAGGATGATGTATATTGCCTTTTCTGCGGAGGGAAGATTCAGGTCCATGTCACCGGGACTTGTTTTTGAGCCGATCTTATGTCCCGAAAATGAATACAGGTCGCATTCGTCATTCTCAAAGCTTTTTATTGAATCGGAATATTGCCGAGATGAAAAGATATTGCTTTACCGCAGGAAAAAGAGAGGGGACGGCGGGCGTGAGATATGGCTCGGTGTCGCCTTTGCAGAGCCCCGTGGGGATATCGAGTATGAGACTAAGGCAGAGAGATTTTTGCCCGAGCTTGCAGAAAAGGAGGATGTGCTCTCTGCATTTGCATCTCTTGAAAGTACCGCAAACGAGGGGGGACTTGCGGCGTGCGTGGACCCTGTGTGCGCGATAAAAAGACGCTCGGCGGCAAACGGGAAGTACAGATGCGAATTTATTGTCGCAGTAGGAGATTCAAGGGAGCCGCTCGTCAATTCGATAATGGAGGCGCGCCGAAAAAAGAACAGGATACAGACGGCACAAAAAAGAAGCGCCCTGTACCGCGCGACAAGAGAACGGCTCGCTTCGTGCGGTGATATGGGGGCGCGTGCCGCCTCGCATATCCTCGCCTCGCTTATATACCGTAAGGATGAAAAGAGTGCTCATGACAATCTTCGCGTTCTGCCGCAAAATTCGGATGCACTTTGGAGACACGGTATATCGGGTGATGAGAAGATGGTGTTTGTCGATGCAACGGATAAGATCGATACGAGGGCGTTGAAGCTCCTTTTGAGCGCGCATAAGCTCCTGTGGCTTTCCGGGGTCAAGTTTGAACTTATAATACTTTACAAAGGGAAGGGAGAATATACAAATCCCGAAAAAGCAGAGCTTGAAAGAGAGATAGCAGGCTTTGGTTCGGATGAATTCGTAGGGCGCAGAAACGGAATATTCCTTTTGGCGGACAGCAGCATAAATCGCGCCGAATACGAGCTTTTTACTCTTATCTCTTCGCTCTCTCTCAAGCTTTCGCCGTCAATAGGGGAAGAGGGCTTGATCTCTTTGCTCTCAGGTAAAGAGAAGGTAAAAAACGAAAAGCTTGTGCTGAGACGGATGGGGAAAAAGAAAGCGAGCGCACCGCCCAAAAAGCTTATCTGTAAGGTGTATGGCGGCGGCTTTTACGAGGACGGTTTTTTTGCGGACAAATCGGTATCGCACGGCGCATGGTCCTACGTTTACTGCAACAGTGCGTTCGGAACGCTGTTGACTCACAATTCTCTCGGCTTTACCTGGTATAGGAACTCAAGAGAGATGAGATTGAGCGAATGGTCTCCCGATTCGCGCTCATACGCTTGCGGCGAGCACGTGTATCTTCAGAGGGACGGTAAGCTTTTTGATCTTGCCGCGCTTTCGTATGACGTTCTTTTTGAGAAGGGATGCGCAAAATATCGGGGTGAGGCAGACGGGATACCGTATACTCTGTCTGTCGGATGTGACACGCGCCTTGCCGCTAAAACGGTCCACATAAAGCTCGATGCGAAAGCCGCCGCAGGAGCGGGCTTGATATTCTCTTTCAAAGGAATACTCGGAAGCATGAAAAAATACGACCGTGTGTTATATGCGAATATAAGCTCCGACGGCATTTTTGTCGAATCGCTTTTCGGCAACAGGGAATGGGGCTCATTCCTTTTCGGTTCGGAGGAGGCGGTGTACAGTTCGCACGGCGATGAGTGCCGTATAGCTTACGATATTTCGGAAGAAGAGGAATACTTCTTTGTTCTCGGTGCGCGTCCGCTATGCTCGGACAAAAGCGAGGGGTATATCAGGAAAAAATATGCTTTCCCCTGTGACGTGCTTCTTTCATTTGACGATTACGCAAAAAATGTGAAGGAGCTGTTTTCACCGATAAAATTGCAAAGCAATGAGCCGTCATATAAGCTTTTGGCCGAATACTATCTGCCATATCAGCTTTATTTCGTGCGTATGCTGGCGCGCAGCGGATTCTATCAGTCGGGCGGGGCATACGGGTTTCGCGATCAGCTTCAGGATTCGCTCGGGGCGCTTTTTTTCAAGAGTGAGATAACCAAAAGGCAGATAATACGCGCCGCCGCGCAT
Source organism: Eubacteriales bacterium (assembly GCA_045595035.1). Classification (GTDB taxonomy): domain Bacteria; phylum Bacillota; class Clostridia; order Oscillospirales; family CAG-272; genus CAYZHW01. The sequence goes on from JAZNZQ010000152.1 coordinate 2,480, forward strand.
CAATATGAGGAGGGAGATACCGAGCATTGGTGGCACGCGGAGCTTGGAGGCGGCAGATTCGGAATAAGAAGCAGGTATTCCGATGACCCTCTGTGGCTCGTTTTTGCGGTCTGCGAATACCTAAAGCACACGGGCGATTTTGCATTGCTTGATATATCTGTTCATTATCTTCATTCGGCTCCGCTTACGGCACAAGAAAATGAGAGATTGGAGATCCCGTCTGTATCCGAGAGAAAGGATACGATATATTCCCATTGTGTAAGAGCGATAGAGTATTCGATGAGGTTCGGTCCTCGCGGTCTGTCACTCTTTCTTGGCGGCGATTGGAACGACGGAATGAATACGGTCGGACGTGCGGGCAGGGGTGAAAGTGTGTGGCTCTCCTGGTTCTTTATCATAGTGCTTGAAAGATTTATTCCCGTTTGTATATCGTGCGGTGATGATGAACGTGCAAAAAAATATGAAAGAGTGAAAGAAAAGCTTCTCCGATCGATAAAAGAGAATGCGTGGGACGGAAAATGGTATCTGCGCGGATCGTACGATGACGGCGCACCGCTCGGCTCGTACGATTCTGACGAATGCCGCATCGACGTGATGTCTCAGTCCTTTGCGGTGCTTGCGGGTGTGAAAAACGAGCGCTCTGTTATGGCGCTGGAAAGTGTATATGAGCATTTGTTTGACAAAAAGTACGGCATTCTGAAGCTATTTTCTCCTCCCTTTGATTCGGGTGAGAAGGATCCCGGATATATCAAAAGCTATCCGAAGGGAATACGCGAAAACGGAGGTCAGTACACCCACGCGGCCGTTTGGTATGCGATGGCGCTTTACGAGGCGGGCGAACATGAGAGGGGGCGTGAGTTGCTTGATGCTCTTGATCCCATAAGGAGATGCGGGAACGAGGAGCTTGCGAAAATATACCGCAACGAGCCGTATGCCATGTCGGGGGATATATATACTGCGGCGGGCGAATACGGGCGCGGCGGTTGGAGTCAGTATACGGGGGCTGCCGCGTGGTATCTTCGCGCGATACTTGAAAATATCGGCACAGGGGAAAAAATTAACAATCAGTTATTGAAAGATGAGCGCAAATAGTGTAAAATAATAATGATTGCAAAAAGAAAGGCAAGGTTTTTCTATGTCAATAAAGAGGATCGTTATAGGAAACACGATTTCGCTCAATATAATAAACACGGATAAGTTCAAAACGAACTTTATATCTGTAAATTTCGTTTCTCCCTTGAGAGAGGAGTCTGCCGCAAAGAACGCACTTATTTTGCGCGTGCTTCAAAGGGGCTCGAAGAAATATCCGAGCGTTGCTGCGCTCAATGCACGCCTTGATTATCTCTACGCGACAAACGTAGGTCTTCGCAACTACAAGCGAGGAGAGGCGCAGGTGATAGGTCTTGCCGCCGAGATGCTTGCAAACGAGTATGCCGACGGAACTGACCTTGTTTTTGAAGTCTGCGATTTTATCCGCGAGATAACCTTTGTTCCGTTACTTGACTCTGACGGCGTCTTTATGGAGAATTACGTCGAGCAGGAGAAGGAGAATCTCATTACCGATATTGAGGCAAAGATAAACGATAAGCGCAGATACGCTCCCTTCCGCTTGAATCAGGAGATGTGCCGCGATGAGGCGTTCGGTGTGTGCGAGCTTGGGCGTGTTGAGGATGTTGAAGCGATAACCCCCGCTTCGCTTTACGAGCACTATAAAAAAGTGATAAGCACCTATAAGATAGAGGTCTTTTTCGTGGGCAGAGGAGACGATGCCGAGATAGAGAAAAGGGTGCGCGCGGTGTTTGACGGAATCTCGCGTACCGAGTGCGAGGATATCGTAACTGAGCTTAGATGCGAGGTCGATAAGGTAAAGTACGTCGAGGATAAGCTCCCCGTTTCGCAGGGGAAGCTCTCGCTCGGATTCAGGACCTGCACGTCGGTGAAGGACCCCGAGTATATCGCGCTCGTTATGCTAAACGAGATATACGGCGGCTCGGTCGCATCCAAGCTCTTTATGAACGTGCGCGAGCGCCTGAGTCTTTGCTATTACTGCTCGTCGACCATCGAATCCTACAAGGGAACGATGGTCGTCAACAGCGGAATAGAATTTGACAAGCGTGAGACCGCCGAGCGCGAGATACTTTCTCAGCTCGATGCAATCCGCGCGGGCGATATATCCGATTACGAATATTCGAGCGCGAAGCGTTCACTTAAGAATGCGTATATGCATATGCTCGACTCCCCCACCTCTATGGAGATGTACTATCTCGGACGTATGATGGCTGGTGTGTTCGAGAGCATAGAAGATACCGCAAAAAGATTTGAGACGGTCACAAAGAAGGATATTGCCGACGCGGCAAACAGAATAAAGCTCGACACCGTCTATTTCATGTCGGGGAATGGGGAGGCAGACTGTGAATAATATCATAACGACACACGAAAACGCCTTTCTTGGCGAGAAATATTACCGAATAAAGCACAAAAGCGGCCTTGATATATACGTTTTTCCAAAGAATCACACCTCGACCTATGCCATAATCGGTACGAATTACGGTTCGGTCGACAACAGATTCAAGCTTGAGGGAGACAGTGATTTTATCGATGTGCCTGCGGGCATCGCGCACTTTCTCGAGCACAAGCTCTTTGCAAATGAGGACGGTACAGATTCCTTTGAGAAATTCTCGGAGTACGGCGCGAGCGCGAATGCTTACACCTCGAACAATATGACGGCGTATCTCTTTTCTTGTACGGAGAATTTCAAGGAATCGCTTGAGATATTGCTTGATTTTGTGACTCACCCTTATTTTACTCCCGAGTCGGTAGAGAAGGAGCAGGGAATAATAGCCCAGGAGCTTCGTATGTACGAGGATCACCCGGGAAGCTGCCTTTTTTACAACCTGCTTGAGGCAATGTATGAAAAACACAGCGTGAGGATAAACGTCGGCGGTACACTCGAATCGATATCGCACATCACCGCCGATATCCTCTACGATTGCTACAGAGTCTTTTACAACCTTTCCAACATGGTGCTCTCGGTCTGCGGAAACGTGACGGTAGATGAGGTGCTCGAGGTTGCGGACAGAATTTTGCCCGAGCAGAAGCCGGTTGAAATTATCCGTCATACCGAAGCCGAGCGCCCCGAGGTCTTCAAAAAGAAGGTCGAGAAGCGCATGGAGGTCGCAATGCCCCTCTTTGCTATCGGTATCAAGGATACAGAGATAAGCGACGACCCGATGGAGCGTCTGAAAAAAGCGGAGTGCGCCGAGATAATAAACGAGGTACTCTTCGGCAAATCGGGAGAATTTTACAACGAGCTTTACGAGAGTGGAATGATAGTCGGACTCGATTCGGGCTTCGATCACAACAGAAGCTTTTCCTTCAACACCATATCGGGTGAGGCGAAGGATCCCGATGCGGTATATAAAAGATTTGTCGAGTATATCGAACAGGTTCGCAGAGACGGACTTGACAGAGAGCGCTTTGAGATAAGCCGCCGCATGCTATACGCCGATTCGCTCAAGGATTACGACAGTACGAGCGAGATAGCTAATAACGTTATGTTTGAGGCGTTTGAGGGCGTGAGCGTATTTGATGCGACAGAAGTCATAAAGGGCATCACCTACGAGTATGCATCAGAGCTTTTCTATAAGCTTTATAAAGAAGAATACTATTCTCTCTCGGTGATACTTCCCGAGAAGGAATAAAGGAGGGCAATATGGTTACATTATCTTTTCCCGGACTCGGAATAGGCGAATTCTCCTTTAACAAGGTCGCCTTTGAGCTTTTCGGACTTGAGGTCAGATGGTATGGGATCATCATAACCTGCGCTATCATCGTCGGATTTTTGTATGCGAATTACCGTGCAAAATTCGAGGGTATATCGACAGATGACCTGCTCGATTATGCGATCTATACAGTCATATTCTCGATAATTGGCGCAAGGGCATATTACGTGCTCACCACCCTGGACACGCACGTCTACGACAGCTTGTATGATGTGATCGCAATATGGGAGGGCGGTATCGCCATCTACGGCGCGGTTATCGCGGGCGCGCTCACGATTTTCGTTATATCGAAAATAAAAAAGATCAAGCCCGCAAAGGCGCTCGATATGGTCGCACCCGGTGTTATGATAGCTCAGGCAATAGGCAGATGGGGCAACTTCACAAACGGTGAGGCATTTGGCGGTGAGACCGATATCTTCTGCCGTATGGGCATTTTTCACGAGACATGGAATAAGACCTACTACGTTCATCCCACATTCCTTTACGAATCACTCTGGAACCTGGTCGGATTTGTTCTTATCAATGCATTTTACAAGAAAAAGAAGTTTGACGGACAGATACTCCTTATGTACATAACCTGGTACGGATTCGGGCGTATGTTCATCGAGGGCCTTCGCACCGACAGTCTTTACATTTTCGGTACCATAAGAATATCCCAGCTTGTGGGATTTCTCTGCTTCCTTGTCGGAACGGTGCTTCTTATAGTATTCGGAATGAAGGCGAAGAAGGCACGCCTTGCCGAGGGTGAATACGAAAGCGTGTATCATCTTGACGGCGAGAGCAAAGAAAACGAAATAAAA
>JAZNZQ010000153.1:0-7576 GCA_045595035.1 Eubacteriales bacterium
GTCCTAGGTTCGAGTCCTAGATGGCCCACATAAACAAAAGCCGTACGAAAGTACGGCTTTTGTAATTCCTACTTCGACTTTATCTTATTTTACGTCTTATTTTAATGTGAAGAGAAAGACACCGTCTCAAGGGTTGCAGACAAATAAAAAACAGCGATATTTTTTGCTTTTGATCCCTTGCACTGCTTCGGCGGGGATTCGCTTTTGAAAAAGACGGAAGATCGGCGACTTTACAGGATAAAAACCCCGTTTTGGAGAAGAATTTGCAGTCCTGCGACAAAGTTCGCTGTAAAAAGTGTAGTGGCAGCGCAAAAACTCGTTGTGATTTTTGTGTTTGCGGCGGACAGTTTATAAATGACGTCAAGGCATACTTGAGGAATGGAAGCGGATTAAAATGACCACTCCTTCTAATAAAATTAGAGCAGACGTTGCCGCGGGATTTTTGTAATCTTTGCGTAAAAGGCGGATTTTGTGCAACATATCCAAAAAAGGTGCGCAAAATTTGGATGAAAAGCCTCTTTAAAAATGACACAAAATCTGTTACAATATATATACGTAAAAATAACCCTATTTGTCGGTGTCCGTCACCGGCTAATCATACGCCCACTGCGGCAGAATGGAGAATATTATATGGCAAGCCTATCTCTCAAGCACATTTATAAGAAGTACCCCGGCGGAGTTACCGCTGTATCCGACTTCTGTCTTGACATCAAGGATAAGGAGTTCCTTATCTTCGTAGGTCCTTCCGGATGCGGTAAGTCCACAACACTTCGTATGATCGCAGGTCTTGAGGAGATCACCGAGGGTGAGCTCTTCATCGGCGACAGACTCGTAAATGACGTCGCTCCTAAGGACCGTGACATCGCGATGGTATTCCAGAACTACGCTCTTTACCCCCATATGTCCGTGTTTGACAACATGGCATTCGGTCTGAAGCTCCGCAAGACTCCCAAGGAGGAGATCAAGCGCAGAGTTGAAGAGGCAGCTCGTATCCTCGATATCACACACCTTCTCGACAGACGTCCGAAGGCACTTTCTGGTGGTCAGAAGCAGCGTGTTGCGCTCGGCCGTGCTATCGTTCGTAATCCTCAGGTCTTCCTTCTTGACGAGCCGCTCTCCAACCTCGATGCTAAGCTTCGTGCAACCATGAGAACCGAGCTTACAAAGCTTCACCAGAGAATCGGTACAACATTCGTATACGTTACTCACGACCAGGTCGAGGCGATGACCATGGCTACACGTATCGTTGTTATGAAGGACGGTCTCATTCAGCAGGTAGATACACCTCAGAACCTCTACGACAACCCTGTAAACATCTTCGTTGCCGGCTTTATCGGAACACCTCAGATGAACTTCGTCAACGCAGTTCTTGATAAGAAGGGCAACGACCTTTACCTCAACTTCGGACCCAACTCCGTTAAGCTTCCTGCTGACAAAGCTGAGAATGAAGCTCTCAAGGAGTACATCGGTAAGGAAGTTGTTGCAGGTATCCGTCCCGAGTGTATCCACGACGAGCCCATGTATCTCTCCAACTTCGCTGACAGCGTGATCGAGACATACGTTGAGGTTACAGAGCTTATGGGCGCAGAGATCTATCTCTATCTCGTAACAGACGAGCAGCGCCTTACAGCAAGAGTATCCGCTCGCTCCACATCCAGAGCAGGTGACACCATCAAGGTTGCTCTTGATACAACAAGAGTTCACATCTTTGATAAGGACACAGAGCGTTGCATCGCTCACTAATTGAAATATTTTTCCACCGACCGACGGTCGGTGGAATTTTTTTTTGAAAAATCGGTTTACTTTTATCATTTTTTATGCTATACTGACAGTATATAACGACACTTTTATTTGTTTCTTTGTTATTTATTTTATATAAGAGAGGGCTTTTTATGAAGAAACTTGGATCTATCCTGTGCTCTGTTCTGACGCTTGCTACGTTGTTTTCATTTCTGAGCGTAGGTGCTTCGGCAGCAGTTGACGCGTGGGACGGAAGCACTACGGTGAATTGGTACGACAAGGATGCCGCGGTGCTTATAATTGACAGTGCTGAAGATCTTTCGGCTTTTATGGTATCGGTCAATTATCTTGGAGACAACTATGAAGGCAAGACCGTCGAGCTTGCATGCGATATTGTATGGGCAGGAGGTGCGCTTGATTCATGGCAGAAAACGCCTCCTTCAAAGACATGGACGCCGATCGGTACGCTAAGCTCACCCTTTAACGGAACCTTTGACGGCAGGGGGCATACTGTATCCGGACTTTATTATGAAAACGGCAGAGAAAATGCCGGATTTTTTGGATGTGTTTCGGGTGCGGTAATAAAAAACCTCGATATATCTAATTCATATTTTGAAGCATACAAGATAATCGGTTCGGTAGTAGGACGTTCTCAGGGAGACCTTACACTCGTAAACTGTTCGAGCGATGCCCTGATCGTGAGCACCGATACTGTTGCGGAAAATCATGATGTCGGCGGGATCGTCGGAGGTGCTTACGGTATAGAGACCGACCTATCTTTTGCGGTGAGCATTTCGGACTGCAGCTTTGTCGGTAAGATAAAAAGCGATAAGGGCTGCAACGTAGGCGGTATTGCGGGAAGCGCATCGGGAGCTCCTTTGAAGATAAACGGTTGCCTTACCGATGCAACGATCGTCGGATACAACCGCGTTTCGGGAATTCTCGGAAGAGCTTACAGTGACGTGGAGATATACGATTGCTATTCTGATTGTGATATCAGCGTTTGGGGAACACTTAATGTCGGCGGCATCATTGGCGGCTTCCGTGTGCCCGACAACACGATATATATTCACGACAGCTTCTATTCGGGAGAGTTCTTTGACGCAAGCTCCTCTACGTATTCAAGCGCCAAAAAAGTTGCGATACCGACAAGAATAGGGAGTAATGAGGTCGACTTGGACGGAGAGACGGTATTTGGAACATTCTCGACGGCTTCGAATTTCTATACCGACTCGGCTAACGATAATTCTTACGTTACGTCGGGCAACCAGACGGCTCTTTCTGAGGATGTAAAATGTCTTGGCGGTCTTGATGAGTTTTTGTCATCAAATGACACATTTGCGCTTGATATGTACGGAAACGTATATAATACGAGCATTTTGTGCGAACACGACCATGCCGGCTATTTCGGTGAATGGATAGACGATCCGACAGGTGACGGTCAGATACGCGAATGCCTGTACGGCGGATGCGGCGAGACCGAGATCCGCGGCCTTTCGATGAATATTACAGGTGTTTCGGTAAGATATGATGCTCCGGCGGGGATCAGATTCCTTACCGAAGTCGACAAGAACACCTTTTTCAGATCTTACTACTCGGGCGAACGCTATAAGTATGCGGGCGCGGATATTACCTTCGGTACGCTTGTTATACCCACCGATATGCTTGACGGTGAGCTTACCGTGGATACCGAGGGCGTGCTTGATATAGAAGCCAAAGCTATTCTCTCACAGGACAGCAACAAGCTCCGTTACACGGCAGTCATTTACGGTTTGCCCGAAACCATAGAAGGATACAGAAGCGATATCACCGTTCGTTCTTATGCAAAATATACAGACGGCCAAAATACCGTATACGAGTATTCCGAACCTGCAAAAAGCTCTTATCATAAAGTTGCCGAGATGGTGTGTGTGGATGAGCGCGCTTCTGCAAACGTAAAAGAACGCCTCAATCTTATTACCGCACTCGGACTTGTGGATGAGGACTTCTATGCGGAAGACCCGCAGCGTGTATATTTGATAGAGGATGCCAACGTCAAGCTTTTTGACGATTACGCAGCCGCGCTTGAAGCTGAGGGCTTTGTAAAGCACACTAATTATGAGGCATCGGGCAATCATTTCGGTATATACTATAACGACGATTATACAGTAACCTTCTACTATACCCCGAAGACTATTGGAACTTACACGGACACAGACCAAAGCAAGTGGTACGCTGCGGGCAATTATCACGATGATTGGGCGACGATCAATAAGTACGTATCCGTCGATGACGCGGAGAATATCATGCGTGTCATAGTTGAGAAAACTGCGGATACGGTCCTTCCTGCCCTTCCTTCCGAAAATACATACACAAAACTCCCCGGACAGAAAAACACGTTGGCGCACGTGTTCCCGACAAACAGCGATGCTAAGAACTGTATGGGATACATTTTGCAGCTTGCCGACGGAAGCTTTATAATTATCGACAGCGGATATGATACGACCGATCCCAAAACGCCAAATGATCTCTCCACTGAAGCGGATTACTACTACAATTATCTCGTGTCCAATAAACCCGAGAGCCACGAAAAGCCCATTATTGCGGCGTGGATACTTACACATCAGCACGGGGATCACATAAATGCATTAAAGGGATTTCTTGCAAACGAGACCTATGCCAACGGAGTCGTGATAGAACAGTTTATATACAACTTTATGGAGAGCGAAGATTTCGATCCCGATCTCATTTCGGGCGTGCGATCCTTTGCCGATAAGTATATAACTCCCAATTATTCCGATGCGAAGATCATAACCGCACATACGGGCTACAAGTTCTATATCAGAAACGCCGAGATAAGCATACTTTATTCGATCGACGATTTCGCACCGAACAAAGTGTCTACCTTCAGCAACAATGAGTCGCTCGTGTTTGACGTTATCATCGACGGTACGCAACGGCTTATGATAACCGGAGATATGTTCATTCCCGCAAGCCGCGCGCTTATCAATATGTACGGCGAGGATCTTAAGAGTGACGTTATTCAGATAGCGCATCACGGCAACTTTGGCGCGATCCCCGAGTTCAATGCACTTGTATGGCCCGATTCCGAGGATTATACGAGCGATCTGAAGTTTGCGCTTCTTCCCAATCCCAGGGTGAGCCAAAGCAAGACCCGTCTCAAAAATCCCGAAAACACTTGCCTCCAAAAGGTGGTCGAGAATGACGGTTTGAGCTGGGCTGACAAGCTTTATGCTACCTATGAGATACTGTTTGATGCAGAGGTAATGGGAAAAGACGTGCTAAAGGAAAGCACCTTCAAGGTAAGTAATGCGTATAAAGGCAACGGAAAGTGGCAAACGATAGAGCTTTATACGGCACAATGACATAACTTAATGTACGAACGGCTTGCGGTAAAACGCGGGCCGTTCTTTTTGTTGACATTTTCTTTCGTATATGGTACACTTAAGTAAATACTTTTTATGCTTTTTAACCAAAAACATATATGGAAGGGGTCTTTATGAAAAAATATCGGATCATCTTGTGTGTTGTGAGCGCGGCATTGCTTATTGCATCGCTTATTCCTTTTGGCGTTGCCGGTATCAGCGCGGCAACAGGAATTGCTGCAGAAACCTCGTTTGCCTATGGAACGGGAAAACAAACAGACCCTTATGTTATCGAGACTGCGGGTCAGCTTGCATATTTTGCCTCTCAGGTAAATAGCGGAAACAGCTATTCGGGCAAATATATCGTTCTTGGCAACGATATTGTCTGGAATGAGGGGGATGTCTCCGCCGGGGATGCAAACGATGCTCCCGAAAACATATGGACAGCTATAGGAACCTCAAAAAAACCGTTTAGCGGAACCTTTGACGGAATGGGACATACGGTCTCGGGACTTTATTATAACGGAAGTGCTTCAAACGTTGGCTTTTTCGGTGCGGTCTCGGATGCAGTAGTTAAAAATCTGAATATCGAGAATTCGTATTTTAACGCATATAAAAATGTCGGATCGATAGTTGGATATGCCTTTTGTTCGCTTACGGTTTCGGGTTGCTCGAGCGATGCATATATCGTTACAAATGATATGACACCCGAGAATCAGAACGCAGGCGGTATTGTTGGGGCGATCGACGGTATCATAACCGATGGTTCGATGCAATACAATTATACGACGACAGTTTATAACTGTGAGTTTACGGGAAACGTGATAAGCGACAACGGTTGCAATGTCGGCGGTATTGTCGGATATATTTCGGGCCATCCCGCAAAAATTTACGGCTGCTTTGCGGAGGCGACCGTTACCGCGTATAACCGTGCCTCGGGCATACTTGGAAGAGCGTACAGTGATATAGAGATATACGATTGCTACTCCGATTGCAAGCTCTATACATGGGGAACGAGTAATATCGGAGGTATACTCGGCGGATTCCGTATGTATGATGATACGGTATACATCCATGATTGCTACTATGCGGGTGAATTTTTTGATGCTTATTCGTCAACCTTCGGAAGCATGAAGAGCATTCCGACAAGACTTGGAAGCAATGAGCTTGATACCGACGGCAAGACCGTGTTCGGAACCTTCCTTACAAGCTCAAATTATTATACCGATTCGACAAATGATAATTCCTACAGCGCGATGGGCAACCAGATAGGTATCCCTGCCGCAGTGAAATGTCTCGGCGGACTTGACGCATTTCTTGAAGTAAGCATTTGCTTTGATACAGATATATACGGTAACGTGTATCATACTATGATATCGCGTTCCCACATGTGCGAAGAGTCGTTTGGAAAATGGATAGATGATCCTATGGGTGACGGTCAGGTGCGGGAATGCCTGGCTTGGAATTGTAACGAAACGCAAACACGCGCTCTTTCCATGAGCGTTGTCGGTGCATCGGTAAGATACGACGACCCCGCGGGAATAAGATTTCTTACCGAGGTCGATAAAAATGCTTTCTTTAAGTCGCACTATTCGGGTGAACGTTATAAGTACTCGGGCGCTGATATCACCTTCGGAACTCTTATTATTCCCGCAGATGCGCTTGAAGGCGAGCTTACCGCGGCGACAGAAGGGGCGGTCGATATAGAGGCACGCGCGATACTTTCGCAGGACGAGGACAAGCTTTCGTATACGGCGGTCCTTTACGGATTCCCCGAGACGATAGATGCATATAAAGGAAAGCTTGCGGTCCGTTCGTATGCTAAATATACCGATGGCGGTGTGACCGTATATGAGTACTCTTCGGTTGTGGAATGCTCATATCTTGATGTTGCCGAAAAGGTATATGCGGATGAACGCATATCGGACAACGTAAGAGAGGGACTCAATCTTATTATTGCGCTCGGAAGCGTTGATAAGGATTTCTTTGATGATGGCGCTGACAGGGTGCTGATACTCGAAAACGCGACACCCGAGTTGTTTGACGAATATGCATCTGCTCTTGCTTCCCAGGGATTTACGAAGCATACGGAATACGAGTATTCGGACAATCACTTTGGCGTATATTATAACGACGACTTTGTTGTTTCCTTCTACTATACTCCAAAGACGATAGGTGAGTATACCGAACCCAATCAGGAGTGGTACGCATACGGCTCGATCGTAAATGAACGCACCGAGGATATGACAAAGATACAGGAAAAGTTCGGAGTCAAAGTAAAGGATGCCTACAACTTGATGAAGGTCATAGTCGAAGAGAGGGACAAGGTCGATCTTCCGACTACAAGCGACGAGAACGTCTATGCGCGTCTTGACGGTGTGAAAAATACGATCACGCAGTTCTTCCCCAACCACAACTACAGCCATTACGGAAGTCGGAGGCCAAGCGGTCTTAGGAAGACAATTAGAAAA
>JAZNZQ010000154.1:0-3597 GCA_045595035.1 Eubacteriales bacterium
GCCCGACGTGACCGTGAAGCCGCTTCACTCCAAGGCAAATGCGATAATCAACCTTACGGGAACCTTCGGCGGGATACTTGTGCTCGTGCTCGGTATCTTTTTTGCAACGTCAAAGAATCATTATATGCAGTACACGCCCTACGTTGCGGCGGTCTGCTCGATAATGCTCGTAGGACTTATCATATTTATGCTTACGGTCAAGGAAAACAAATGGGCGGACGAGATGAAGGAGGATTCACTCAGATATAAGATAGATGAGGCGTCATCAGTCACGGGCGCAAAGGGAGGAAAGCTCCCCCGTCCCGTGCTTCGCTCGCTTCTTTTGATACTTGCATCGGTAGCTCTTTGGTACGTCGGATACAACTCCATAACAAGCAAATATTCGGTCTACGCTACCAATATCCTTCATTTTGACTTTAACCTCACACTTATAATCGCGCAGGCGGCGGCAATAGTTTCGTATATTCCCGTGGGTATCATCTCGTCCAAGCTCGGTCGTAAAAAGACCATCCTTGCGGGCGTGCTTATCCTTGCTGCGGCTTTTGGGGGCGGTTTTTTCGTAACCTCCTCGACACCCGAATTTATAATGTATCCCATCTTCATACTCGCGGGCATCGGCTGGGCTTCTATCAACGTAAACTCCTTCCCGATGGTAGTCGAGCTTGCAAGCGGCGGCGATACCGGAAAATATACCGGATATTACTATACAGCATCAATGTCGGCTCAGATACTCGCTCCCATACTCTCAGGATTCCTCTACGACCTTGTCGGCATGCGTGAGATGTTCTTCTCGTTCGGATGTATCTTCGTGCTCTTCTCGTTTGTGACAATGTTCTTCGTTAAGCACGGAGACTCAAAGCCATCCGACATAGAAAAGGCGCTTGAAGAGGCAGACGCAGACTAAATCCGCGATTCGACTTTAAGTCGCTTGACTTTTGACCTTCGAGGGCTTTATAATGCTTCCCGAAAGGAGTGTGTCGAAATGAATACACAGTACACGGGACAAAAAATAAGTCAAAAAAGAAAAGAGAAGGGCTACACGCAAAAGGACGTGGCGGATGCATTGCATGTATCGGTCTCGGCGGTAAGTAAATGGGAGAGAGGGCTTAATTACCCCGACCTGTCTATTGTCGAGGAGCTTGCAAGACTGCTTGATATCACACCTGCGGAGCTTTTGGGGCTTGAGGGCGAGAATACCGATTCGGTCATAAAAAACATCGCGCAGATAACAAAAGAAGAAAAGCAAAGAGAAAAGCTTGCATCAAAGCGGCGCTTTTGCATATTGGCAGTATCGGTTCTTTTGTTTATGATCGTTTCTTGGACGGTACTTTTGCTCGGCCGTGACGATTCTGTCATGCGTGTCTTTTTTGCCGTCGAGAGAACAGGCCTGCTTACGCTCTTGCCCATTATATTGGGACTTCTCGCGTGGGGCGTTGCCGTTTTCGGGATCTTTTCGGGAAGAGAAGCCGCACTATGGAAAAATTGTTCGTCTTTGAGCTTTCTTTTGACCTCTGTTGCGGTTTATATTCCGCTTCTTACTTGTGACCTTATCATGCGTTTTGAAAACTACGGTACTGTTGAGGATACGATATGGGGATATAATTTTGCTGCGGCAGTCCTTATTATCGGAAGCTTGATACTGAATCTTGCGGCGTATATGATACACAGAAAAAAATAAAAAGGATATAACTATGATAAAGGCAGTCTTTATAGATATCGACAACACGCTTTTAAGCTTCAGCGAATACGTGAAAAGCGCTATGCGAGAGGGCTTTTCGGAGCTTGGTATCGGCACATATACCGACGAGAGCTTTGCTACCTTCAATCGCATAAACGATGGACTCTGGCACCGCATAGAGCAGGGGACGCTTACCCTTGAGGAACTTAAAAAGATACGTTGGAATCTCATTTTTGCCGAGCTTGGGATCGACTACGACGGTGTTACATTTGAAAAATATTTCCGCGACAAGCTTAATTTCAGCGCGATTCCCGAAGCTGGGGCGCATGAAATGCTTGAGTATCTGTCGAAAAAATACGTGCTCTGTACGGCAAGCAACGGCCCCTATGACCAGCAGATAAACCGACTCCGCGTGGGGAAAATGTTAGGTTATTTTGAGTATAATTTTATCTCCTCGAAGATCGGCGCACAAAAACCCTCACGCGAGTTTTTTGAAGCGGCTTTTGCCGAGCTGCATGCGGCTCATCCCGATATCCTCCCAGAGGAAACGCTTATTATAGGTGACTCGATGACATCCGACATCGCAGGCGGCAGAGCTTTCGGTATGAAGACCTGCCTGGATCTGAAAAAAGACTCGGGAGATGCAGACTATGTAATAACCGACCTATTAGAAATAAAAAATATTCTCTAAAAAAAGTGTTGCACCTCGGTGCAACACTTTTTTGATATAGATTGACATTATATGATAAAAAATGTATAATATCTATGTATGTTTATTTTCACGGAGTCGTTATATGGAGAAGAGCTACAAGCGCACGGTGAACCTTATTGCCGTGCTTATGATAATACAGTTTTGCCTTTGGTTTGCCGCGTCTTTTGTTTACGTTAACGTAAATGCGATCATTTCGTCGCATTTTGCTCCCGTGGCGGCTGAGGTGTTGGGGGAGCTTGCTTTTGCGCTCTTTTACAGCATCTCTTTCGGCATCCCGATATTATTGGGACGGCGTTTTCTCGGTACAGGCGAGCAGATACGCTTTAATATACGTCTCGGTGCATTTTCCGTTCCTATGATATGCGCATCACTCGGTATCATCTTTGCATCGGCCATTGTGAACAATCTTGTGACCCGTCCGTTTGACTCTATCGGGCTTGATGTGTACACTATTGACACTTCAATGACGGTTACGCCGATGACATTTCTCGCGCATATACTATCCCTTGTCATCATTCCCGCCGTTCTCGAGGAGCTTCTTTTCAGAGGCGTGATCTTGGGGGCGCTTTTGCCGTACGGAAAGACCGGCGCCGTTTTTATAAGCGCTCTGCTTTTTGCTATGATGCATCAAAATCCCAAGCAGTTCATATATGCTTTTGCGGCGGGCGCCGTTATCGCGTATTTTGTCCTTGAGACCCACTCGGTATTTATGGGAATGCTCATACACGGTGTTAATAATTTTCTATCTCTTGTAAACATGGCGGTTATGAACGCCTCTGGCGAGAAGACTGTGGCGGCGTATTCGCTGTCTCTTTACTTTGCCGTGTTCGTTCTCGCGCTTATTTCGATACCTGTTCTTATCGGAAGAATAAAGAAGGAAGAGGCGTCTACGGAAAAAACAACCACCGTAAAGCAGTTTTTTACACCCGCTATGATAATATATTTTGTCATATCGGTCTTATATTTTGTATTTATGATAATGTCATAAGGAGAAAAAATGACAGATCGGTTTTTTATGAAGGAAGCCATAGAAGAGGCAAAAAAAGCGGCGCTTGCAGGTGAGGTACCCGTCGGAGCCGTTATAGTGCGCGGCGGCGAGATAATCGCGCGCGCACACAATATGCGTGAGACCGAAAAGAATGCGCTCTGTCACGCAGAGGTGATCGCGATAAATGAAGCATGCAGGGCGCTTGGCGGCTGGCGGCTT
>JAZNZQ010000155.1:0-2628 GCA_045595035.1 Eubacteriales bacterium
CCCTTTTAGGGATGAAGCCAGTATTTGCCCCTTATAGGGGCTGTGCAAACCACCAGTTTCACTGGTGGTTATGATTTTGCGTAATATTCTTCTATCGCGCGCTTTGCTATATGCGTGGAGAGATTGAATTTAGCGAAGCTGTTGTCTTTGACCTCAAGCAGATTCTTTTTGTGCTCGATGTAGTGCTTTGCCTTTGTTGCGACATGTTCGTTTTCATCGTCGGCAAGCGGGATAACGTATTGCACTACCGAATCTGATAGGTCGTACATCATATCTATATCGACCGTATCGAATTTTCCGCTTTCATAGAGGTGAATGTTGTATTTTGCGACGATCACGTCGGTATTGCAGAAAACAAGGGCTACAAACATGACTGTAAAACCAAATGCCAACGTTCTTGCAAAATTGAATCGAAGTGAGATCTGCTTTATTATGATGATAACAAACACAAGCGCGAGAAGAAGCATAAACCAGGTCGTGTACACGCGAAGGCGAGAGAGACCGTAAGCGCCTATATACATAAACATTTTTGAAAGGGCGATGGCAATAAGTGCAAGCGTGATGGCAGAGAGCGTTATAACGTATCCTCTTATTGCACGCGAGGGTTTGTTTTCGCTTCTCTTTGTAAATGTGTATGCAACAAGTATGATGATCATATTGATGACCGACACCGCCGTAAGTTCAAAAAATCCCTTTCTTGCATATTCGGCGAAGGTTATATTCTCGGGACGTATGCCCGAAAATGCAGAAAGAAAATAAGAAGTCTGGGAGAAAAAGAAGAGCAGGTATACAAGAATTATCGGAGTTATCGCAGCACAGCTGAGAAGCGTGGGAGTGAAGCGGAGAAGCGACATTGCCTTTTCATTCTTTTCGCGTGTCATTGAATCTTTTTTCTCATGCGTTATGCCTGCATAGAGCATTCCGTATACGTACA
Organism: Eubacteriales bacterium; assembly: GCA_045595035.1. Lineage (GTDB taxonomy): Bacteria > Bacillota > Clostridia > Oscillospirales > CAG-272 > CAYZHW01. The sequence goes on from JAZNZQ010000155.1 coordinate 935, forward strand.
TGGATAACGGGATCGAGAACAGAAAATAAAGTATGCCCTCGGGAATATCCGTGAATATATCTTTAAAAAGCTTTTCGGTCAGATTAAGGAACGCCTCATCCGCGCTGATAAGGAGCACCGTGACGATAGTTGTGGGGATTATCGCAAGTGCAATACCGCCGACTATAAGCAGGATCTTTTTCCCAAACGACGATCTTTTGAAAAGATTTGAAAACGCTCCGAAAATATCGGATATGCAGGAAAAGGGAAGAACGAACACGCTCTTTATTATGTCAAAAAAGAGCATATCGTTTATTTCGCTGTCCTCGCGGTTGCCCGATGCCGAGAAGAACCAATAGATAAATGATATCTCGGTAAAGCTCATAACGAGAAACTTGATAAAAGCATCGGAGCTTATAAAAAGCGGAAGGGCGAGCACGAGTATAATGCCAAGTCCTATGAGATCCTTTTTTGAAACGGTTATCTTTTTTGAGCGAATAAAAAAGATGCTTATAAGTGAAGTTACAAGAAGGATGATAAACGCCCCGAGTCCCTGTCCGTTGCCGAAAAGGATCCAAGCGGATATTATATACCCGATAACGAATACCGCGAGTGCGAGGATCGAGTCGGCAAGTGAAAAATCCTTTTTCTTTTTTGGAGTAATAGCTTCTACGATCTTAGCTTCTTCTGTCATTTTTCTTCCTCCTCTACGTATTGCAGTATATCACCCGGTTGGCACTTCAGCGTTTTGCATATCTCTTCAAGTGTAGAGAAGCGTACTGCTTTTGCCTTGCCGGTCTTAAGTATCGACATGTTTGCGGTCGTGATGCCAACGCGCTCGGAAAGCTCACCAAGCGACATTTTGCGCTTTGCCATCATAACGTCAAGATTAACTATAATAGGCATTATTGTTCCTCCTTATATAGTAAAATCATTCTCGGATTTTATCTCGGTCGCTTCCTCGATAACGTTCTTCACAACGCGGAGTATAACACCCATAAAGAATGCCGCAAAGGCGAGGAGAAATACCATGTAATAGTAGAATCCGAGCACGAAAAAGAGCGCTCCCGCCGCCATACAAGACCAGGATATCGTGCGAAGATACGCTACGCTTTCGGGGGTGAATATCTTCTCGCTTTTTATGTTTCGCAAAAGCAAAAACAGGGAGATGTCTGCAACAAATGCAGGTAGCAGCACGAAGTAGAGTATTATGACCGTGGGCAAAAAATACTCTGCGGGCTTGTAGAATACCTCGATAAAGAATCTCATAACGGAGGGAAGTGCAAATACGGATGCCGTGAGTAAAACGAATATTGCTATGCAAAAAAATTGCGAGAGGGTGTTTGATGCCTTTTTGCTTATTTTTAACATGGCTTTCTTTCCTTTCTTTGTGTTTCTGACTACATAATAACATATCTATATTCGTTTGTCAATAGAAAATTATCGAAAAACAATAAAATATTATCAAGACACAGAAAAAGCGATAGGTGAGGAGAACTATCGCTTTTAGCTTTTTATTTTATAAAATCGGGAAGAAATTCCGGCTTTATCGAGTCGGTCACGTACTTTTTTAGAGTAGAGAGCGTAAACGCGCCCTTGAGCTGTGAGCCGTGTGAGGTTACGATACTGTCGGTGACATCCTCAAGCTTGTATATCTGCAGTCCGTCACGCTCCATGCTGTAGAAGGTAAGCGTGGGTGTGATAAGGGGGGATTC
>JAZNZQ010000156.1:0-2395 GCA_045595035.1 Eubacteriales bacterium
TAAAGCAGAGCACTATACTCCGGATTCCATCGAGCGCGGTACGGTCCTCATCTTAAAAAGCAGCTCCTTCCCCGGATTCGAGCTTCCCGCGGCAAGATTTGCAGTTCTTTCACTTGGAACGGATGAGCGGCGAGAGGGTAAGGGAAAGCTCTCGCGCAGCTCAAAAAGAAGTAAAAAAGAAAATGCGGGACAAAAGATACTTTCCTACGCCGATCTCGAGGTGGGCGACTACGTTGTACACGTTGCCTACGGTATCGGTCAGTATATGGGCATCGAAAAGCTCACGGTGGACGGCGTAACACGCGATTACATCAACATCAAGTATGCGGGAAGTGACAAACTTTTCCTTCCCGTAAACCAGCTTGATCTCGTTTCAAAATACATTGGAGCGCATTCGGATGACGGAATGCTCAAGCTCTCCAAATTCGGAGGCACAGAGTGGGTCAAGGCAAAGGCGCGCACTAAAGCGGCGGTCAAGGATATGGCAAAGGAGCTCATCAAGCTCTATGCAGAGCGACTTCGCCGCGACGGATTCGCATTCCCTGCCGATGATGCGATGCAACGCGATTTTGAATCGTCATTCGAGTATGACGAGACCGAAGGACAGCTTGCGGCGATCGCAGATATAAAGCAAGATATGATGCACACCTCACCCATGGACAGACTACTTTGCGGAGACGTCGGCTACGGTAAGACAGAGGTTGCGCTCCGCGCGGCATTCAAGGCGATATCGGCGGGCAAGCAGGTGGCTATCCTCGTTCCCACTACCCTTCTTGCCATGCAGCACTTCCAGACCGCACTTTCGCGAATGAGAAGCTTCCCTGTCAAGGTCGATATGGTCTCGCGCTTCCGCACACCTAAACAGCAATCTGAGATACTTCGCAAATTAAGGCGCGGAGAGGTCGACCTGATAATCGGCACACACCGACTTATCTCAAACGACGTGCAGTTCAAGGACTTGGGACTTCTTATCGTCGACGAGGAGCAACGCTTCGGAGTCGCACAAAAGGAAAAGCTCAAGCAGATGACAAAAAACGTCGACGTGCTCACGCTCTCCGCTACCCCCATACCGAGAACGCTCAATATGGCAATGGGCGGAATACGTGATATTTCGGTGCTTGATGAAGCTCCTGGAGCACGTCTCCCGGTGCAGACCTACGTGCTTGAAAACGACGAATTGATCATTCACGAGGCAATAAAAAAAGAACTGCGCCGCGGCGGTCAGGTCTTTTATATGCACAACAACGTCGAGTCGATAGACCTCGTTGCATTCAAGCTAAAAAATGCCTTCCCCGATGCAAAGATCGCGGTAGGTCACGGCAAGATGGACAAGGAACAGCTCGAGGATATCTGGCACTCGCTTCTTGTGGGCGAGACAGACATTCTCGTTTGTACGACCATAATCGAGACCGGAGTCGACGTCCCGAACGCAAACACGCTCATTGTTGACAACGCCGACCGACTCGGACTCTCACAACTCCATCAAATACGCGGACGTGTCGGACGCTCAAGCAGAAAAGCGTATGCATACTTCACCTATCCGCGCGGAAAGAATCTCTCCGAGATCGCAACAAAGCGCCTATCCGCAATAAAGGAATATGCCGAATTCGGTGCGGGATTCAAAATTGCACTTCGTGACCTTGAGATACGAGGTGCGGGAAACATCCTCGGTGCCGAGCAGCACGGACACATGGATTCGGTCGGATACGACCTTTACATCAAGCTCCTTAACGAAGCAGTGCTCGAGGAGAGGGGCGAGATCGTAAAGCCCAAGGCAGAGTGCACGGTCGACGTCAACTTCGACGCATTCATCTCGGACGGATATATACGCTCGGGCGCACAGCGAATGGATATGTACAAAAAGATCGCGCTCATCGAAAACGAGCTTGATCTATCGGATATCGAAGACGAGCTATACGACCGTTTCGGAGACATTCCTGCGGCGGCACGCAATCTTTTGAAGATAGCACTCCTTCGCAGCTACGGGATCAAATGCGATATAGATAAGATCGAATACAGAGGCGCAGACATACGGGTCATGCCGCACAAGATAGACATCGAGATATGGTCGCAGATAACAAGCGAATACGACAACCGCGTGCGTATCGTAATGAGCTCTTCCCCTTATCTTTCGGTAAAAATAAGAAAAGGCGACGAGCCGCTCGACCTGCTGTCCGATATGCTCAAACGATATATCGAAATAAAAAACGAATTTGAGTGTACAAAAGCATAATTTTGTTGTATAATCTTTATATAACGTTTATTGGAGTAAAATATGAGAATAACAAAAAAGATATTATCCCTTCTCCTCATTCTTGCGGTGCTTGCCTCTCTCCTTGCATCCTGCGGTAAGGACGATTCGGTAATGAGCTACGAGGGACACAGTATAAGCGGA
>JAZNZQ010000157.1:0-2554 GCA_045595035.1 Eubacteriales bacterium
ATAGAGATCTCAAAATCTGCCGCATATCTGCCGTCTCCCAAAAATTCATTGTACATAGCAACGGCAAAATCTATCGCCTTTTTGTATATGAGAACGATCCTCTTGAATTCCTTTGCATCAAACTCAAGCTCAAGCTCACCTATCTTGAATTTTTTGCCGATATACTTGGATTCAAGCGCCTCGTTTGCAATATATTCGCGGTTGACCTCAATGTCGCTCATGTTGCCGATATCGTTTCTTATATGGTCCGAGCAGTCGAGCGTGATCATGGAAAAACCGAGATCGAGTGCATATTTTACATCCTCTCTGCGCTTGAGATGGTCGCCGTCAGCCCCGAAGCCCCTCTTGAATCCGTCGCGGTATACTGCAAAGGAAGCGCAGTCGAGAACCTTTTCATATGTTCTCTCTGTGAGTGTAAGCTCGCGGATAGATTGCTGTGCAAACACGGGGTATACATCCTCGTATTTGTCAAAAACCATAATGTGTCCGTGGCAAGCGTTGCCGAGACGGTCTCCGACACCAAAGCTCTTGTCCTTGCCGAGAACGGGCGTGGGAGCTGTGAAGGGGAAGAGCTCACGCAGAACATTTGCGTTATCGTGAGAGAGGGGAGCTACTGTTGCGTCTCCGATCTTCTTGCCCGAGAATTTTGTATTTCCCGTTGCAACTATTTTTGTTTCACCGTCAATGTCCGCCATGAACACAAGCGAGTCACCGACAACATTTACCGATCTTGTATACACACCGTACTTTGTGGGATCATCGCTTGAATTTTTTATAAAATCAAGGTAATTCATTTTTTGCTCCTTTGTCAGAATCCGAAATAGTTCTTTGTATTGTTATAAGAAATATCCTGTACGAGAGAACCGAGATACTCGATATCGTCGGGATATTCGCCGCCCTCTACCCACTCACCGATGATATCGCAGAGTATTCGTCTGAAATAATCGTGACGTGTGTAAGAGAGGAAGCTTCTCGAGTCTGTGAGCATACCGATGAAGTTGCCGAGCACTCCGCACGCGGCAAGCTCCTTCATCTGTGCTCTCATCCCGATATTCGTATCGTTGAACCACCATGCCGAGCCGTGCTGGAGCTTTCCTCTCGCCTCCGGGCCCTGGAAGCATCCCATGACGGTTACTATAGGAGTGTTTTCCGCGGGGTTTATCGAATAGATTATCGTCTTCGGAAGCTCGTTCGTTCTGTTCATAGAGTCAAGAAGCATTGCGAGCGCGGGGATGGAGTTTGTGTTTGCAATGGCATCAAAGCCGGTGTCGGGACCGAGCTTTGCAAACATAGCAGAGTTGTTGTCGCGGATAACGCCGTAGTGAAGCTGCATTACCCAACCTCTCTTTGCATACTCGCGTCCGAAGAAGAGAAGGAGCGCGCTCTTGTATCTTTCGGCATCGTCGACCGATATCTTTTTCCCCGAGAGAGCATCTGAGAGTATTCTGTCGAGATCCTTTTCTGTATAGTCCTTGCGGCAGACAACGTAATCAAGCCCGTGGTCGCTTGCAAGACATCCAAGGGAATCGAAAAAATCGAGGCGCTTTGTATAAGCTTCCTTTAGTGCCGAATAACTGTTTATCTCAACGCCCGATGCCATAGAAAGCTTGGCAATATACTCTGCAAAACCGTTCTTGTCGATGTTTACTCCCTTGTCGGGTCTCCATGCGGGAAGAACTCTTGTAGAAAAGCTCTTGTCTTCTGCTATCTGCTTGTGATATTCAAGCGAGTCTATGGGGTCGTCGGTGGTGCAGATGACCTTGACGTCCGAACGCTCGATAATACCGCGCACGCTCATATCATCCATGGCGAGCTTTTCGTTGCAGAGCGCCCAGACCTCGTCGCAGGTCTTTTCGTTGAGCGTACCCTCATACCCGAAATAGGTCTTAAGCTCGAGATGGCTCCAATGATAGAGAGGGTTTCCGATAAGACGGGGAAGGGTGCATGCCCACGCCTTGAATTTTTCGTAATCGGACGCATCTCCCGTGATGTATTTTTCCTCTATTCCGTTTGAGCGCAGTACTCTCCACTTGTAGTGGTCTCCGCCAAGCCAGACCTCGGTGATATTGTTGAATCTTCTGTTCTCGGCGATCTCGCGTGGGTTGATGTGACAGTGATAGTCGATTATAGGCATATCGGCCGCATATGTGTGATAAAGCTTTCTTGCGGTCTCACTTGAAAGCATAAAGTTTTCTGACATGAATTTTTCCATTTTTGCACACTCCCAGTTAAGTAAGTTATGTTTGAATTTATTGTACCACAAATAAATCGGATTGTAAATGAAATATAAAATGATAATATTCTTTTCTTATATTGCAAAAAACGCCAAAGTGTGAAAGTTCACACTTTTGCGTATCGGTTTTTGTCCTTATTCCTTTACAGTTCCGTCAGCATTGAAGAGAGGGAGCTTTTCAAGATATACAATATCCTCTCGCGTCTGTGCGTCGCCCTCTGCAAGTATTGCCATCTTTCCGACGATGTTTCCGCCTGCCGCCTTGACAAGCTCCTCTATTGCACGAAGCGACTCGCCCGTGGAGATAACGTCGTCAACGAT
>JAZNZQ010000158.1:0-10415 GCA_045595035.1 Eubacteriales bacterium
AAGCATTTTTTAATATTCGATATCGTCTATAAGTCCGTAGCCGATAAGTCCGAGAAGCAGCTCCGTCTCACGTACAAGGGTCTCGGTCGGTGTCGCCTCTGCATTTCCCGCGGGTGCACCCGATATCTTTATCGAGCGGGGAAGATAGAGCTTTGCGAGTGCCAGACTTCTTCTCAGGTGCGATGCCGAGGTGACTATCATACAGCTTTTTGTGAACTGTATCTTCAGCCGTCTGTTTATCTGAAGCGTGCCGAAGATCATATTTTCCTTTGTGGTGGTTGCCTCTTCTTCAAGAATTATCGCTTCTTCGGGAACGCCGTGCGATATCATTAGATCTGCCATATAGCGCGCCTCGCTTACCTTTTTGCCGTCAACATCCCACAAAACTCCGCCCGAGGGGATGATATGCTTGAATCTGCCTTCCTTGTATAGCTTTGCGGCCTCTATCGCACGCTCGGCGGCAACGCTCGGATCTGTTCCGAGAAGAAGGGCTACATCGGCGCACTCTCCATCGTCACTCGTTCCGCCGAAAACTATCTCGGTCAGCTGTTCTTTTGTGAGAGTGTTTATCTGTTCCTTTGTAATGCTTGACAGTTTCATATCAGACCTCGAACTTGTTGCAGTAGCCCATGTCGGGACCGTCGGCATAAAGATGCGACATGTCCGAATAGCAAAGGCACTGGGGTGCGGTGATGCCGTTTTCGTTGTTCTTGAAATTGATTATCGTCACACCCGTGTGGTTGTAGTAGAAGGACGACCACATCATGTGTATCGGAATGTGCAAGAGGGTGGATATCCACGCACGAGCCATTGCGGAATGGCAGAAGAGCGCCACCTTTTCCTCGTTTGGGTAAAGGATACGGTAATTTCCGTCCTCGTATTTGTAACCGAGGCGCTCAAGAAATTTGTTGCCCTCGGCTTCGATGTAGTCGACCGCTTCTTTCATTCTTGTCTCGGAAAAGCCCTGTGCCTCGTACGCGCGCTCGTAGGGAAGGTCGATATTACCCTTTTCGCGGTAATATGTATTTTGAAGGTCGGTGACCGATTTGAGCTTTCCGTCGGGGAAGGGTGTCTTTCGCTCGTCGCCTATCTCGTGCGCCCACTCCTCGACCGTGTAGTCAAGCCCAAGCAGTCTGCACGCGGGCTCTGCGGTCATGCGTGCTCTGCCCATGGGAGATGAGAATATTCTGTCGATCTTTGATGCGGCTATTCTCTTGCCTACCGCCTCTGCCTGGAGCTTTCCCTTTTCGGTGAGTGAATCGGTCGAATATATCGGATCACCGTGGCGGATTATATATAACAGCATGGTTTATTGCTCCCTGAATGTAATTTTTCCTGTTTCGTCATCCATCGCGTCAACGATAGCGAGCGATTCGAGTTTGTATCCGAGATTGCGGATGACTCTGCCGCCTATTTGAAATCCCTTTTCAATAGCAATTCCAAGTCCTGCGACAGTCGCGCCCGATGCTTCGGTGATCGAAATAAGCCCCTGAAGCGCGCATCCGTTTGCAAGAAAATCGTCAACGATGAGCACTCTGTCCTCGGGGGAGAGATACTTTTTCGAAACTATAACGTTGTTTTTGTTGTTGTGTGTGAAAGATTCGACCTCGGCAACGTATACCTCGCCGTCGATATTTTTTGATTTCGACTTCTTTGCAAATACGATCGGTACGCCGAATTCTCTTGCAACCGGGTATGCGATGGCGATCCCCGATGCCTCGATGGTGAGCACCTTCGTTATCTTCTCGTCTTTGAAGCGTCTGTGAAATTCACGACCGATCTCGTCAAGAAGCTCTACGTCTATCTGATGATTGAGAAAGCTGTCTACCTTGAGTACGTTGCCCGGCTTTACAAGTCCGTCTTTTACGATTCTTTCTTCCAAAAAATTCATATTGCACCTCGATGATCTTAAACTATGTAAAGAGACCGCACGAAAGGAAAGCCCTTCCGTGCGGCTTGTTTTTGTTATATTGCCTTTGCGTTTGCGAGGAGATATTTCTCTGCTTCTGCACACCAAAGACCCTTGTTTGCGGCGCAAAGCTTGTGAAGCTCTGCAAAGAGGGGCTCGGTCTTGCCAAGCTCTTCAAAATCAGCGATCGCTGTGAGAGGAAGCGAGATGTTTGTGTAGATGAGCTTCTTTCCGCCGGGAATCTTCGGGAGGTTGAGAGTCGTCTCAGCCGCCGCGTCAAGACCGCCGATATGTGTTACCATTGCGGAGGGGTTGATGAGTCCTTCCTCTGTGAGCTTAACGCTCTCGCGGAGGTCATCTGTGTTACCGCCGCTGGTACCTACGATGTGGGTAGAAGCGTAGTGAACGTTATAGAAATTGAACTTTGCCGAGAAGTCTGTCTTTGTCGGGCCTGCGAAGAAGTTGAGACAGCCGTCGCGGCCGAGAATTGCGTCTGCCTGCTCGACTACGGGTGCTACGGGAGCATATACGAATACGTCGTCGTAGCCCTTGCCGTCTGTGAGAGCGAGCATTGCCTCAACGGGATTCTCGATCTTGCCCGTGTTGAGGTATACGAGCTTAACGCCCTTTTTCGCCGCATCCTCGGGTGTGGAAAGCTCAGCCGCACGCGCGAGTCTTGCATCGTCGATATCTGTTACAACGATAAGAGCGGGCTTTCTGCCGCCGTTGATAGCGTAGTCGATAGCACCGAGTCCCATAGGACCGGCACCTGCGAGAATTGCGAGGTTGCCGCCGATGCGGATACCCATATCGTGAACGTAGCTTCCGTTTGTTGTGTGATAATTTGCGTGATAGCCGCCTACGATGCATGACATGGGCTCACCGAGCGAACCGTAGAAGAATGCCTCTCCCTTGTACTCGATAAGCGAGTCTGTCTCCATTACCTCGTTGGGAAGGATAGCATACGTAGCTCCGCCGCCGCAGTACTTGTAGGAGTAACCGGGAGCCGCAAGCGAGCCCTTGTAGTTGATGGCGGGCTGAATAATGAATCTCTGGCCTGCGCTGAACTTGTCTGCCCATTTTGCACCGACCTTGACGATCTCGCCGCAGAATTCGTGTCCGAGGATGATGGGGTTCTCGGCTACGTCGTCGGGAACTCTCTTGTGTCTTGCACCCTGGATAGCCGCCTTGTAGGAGGACATGCAGATGCTGTCGGATATGATGTGTACAAGTATTTCGTCATCCTTCATCTCGGGAAGCTCGAACTCCTCGAGGCGGATGTCATTTTCGCCGTAAAGACGTATAGCTTTTGTCTTCATTTTTGATCTCCTTTTTTGAAAACATATTTTTACATCTACCATTATACTCCAAAAAGGCGCTCAAGTCAATATCAATCGAGATAATCGTTTATTCTCGTTTTGTTATATCCCACGGCACTCGCCATTACGTCTATGAGCTTTTTGCCCGCATCTCTTATGTCGTCGAGCATAACATCCTCTTTTTTAACACCTTTGTGGAAGATTATCGCGCGGTCGAGGTAGTTTTCTATCTCCTCAATGTTGTGGGTCGAGATGAGGATGGTCTCCTCACCTGTGAGTGTTGCCGAGAGAAGCTTTAGAAAATCGTGTCGGGCAAACACGTCCTTTCCAAGGAAGGGTTCGTCGAGAAGATAGTATTTCGCACCCTTTGAAAAACCGAGCGCTATCTCAAATTTTGCTTTCTGGCCGGTCGACATATATTTGAGCTTCTTGTCATAGGGCAGATCGAAAAATCCCATAAGCCGCTCGAAGCGCTCACCATCAAAACGCGGATAGAGGGAAGTGAAAAGCTCCTTATGAGCGTCCGCGTTAAGCTCGGGAAAATACGAGCCCTCGCAAGTGATAAAGGATATATCCTCGCGGCACATATCGGGCGTTCTATCATCGAGCCACACGTCGCCGAAGGAGGGCGTGATGAGCCCCGCGATAAGCTTTAGGAGCGTGGTCTTGCCCGCACCGTTTTCGCCGAGAATACCTACTATCTGTCCGTCGGGGATGACAAGGTCGAGCAAGCAGAGCCCCTCGCCCGTCGTGTCGTATATTTTCTTTAACCAAAGTGTTTTTATCATAGCTTTACCTCACTTTGCAAACCGTGCGACTATGTTCTGTCCGCCGTTCTCGGGGAGCTTTGCCGAAATAAAGCGGTATCCCATAAGGATGGCGCCGTTTTTATCCATGACCGATATTACGGGGATGCTTCCGATGTCCTCGGGGGATGTCGTGTGTGTTACGGCATTGTCGATGACATATAGCCGTCCGTCCCTCCAAAGTATATCCATCACCTCATCGGGCGCACTGCCGTAGGTGTTGATGTATACGTTGTTCGTAACAAGCTTTTCGATGGAGGCACTTGTGATGAGCGTGTGCGAGAAAAGGTCGATCACAAAATAGTGTATATTCCTTATCGTGTGCGACCTTGTGCCCTCCATATAGCTCATATATTCGTGCGACGTGAATCTTACGCAGGCAACTCCGTTTGAATATCCTATAACAACCTTCTCCGCAACGTCCTCGTTTAGTGAGCATACGTTATAAAGCTTGCCCGTGGCGTGGTCGCAGGTGGATACGTATTTGACTTTCGAATCGTCCTCGGTAACGATTATCGAAGCGTTTCCATAGGCGCGGTAGTCGAGTATCTTTCGGTCGGAGTCGAGCGTTATATCGGCTATCCTTTCGTATTCGTAATCGCTCTCACCCTCGCCCGTCTTTGTAAAGGAGTGTATGGTACTCTCTTTGAAGTATACGTTCTCGATGCAATCAAGGAAGAACACGTTTCCTTCGGCGTCGCTCCAGTAGGTAAGCCCCTCGGAAGTGCGATAGATACGGGTGCTGCCGTCCTTCGTTTTTAAAACGATATAAGTCGGCTCGTAGGGAACGCTGTTCGTTCCGCCGCCGACGAATATCTCCAAATCTTCGTTCGCTTCAAGAAGAATCGGCTCGCTCTCGTATATTCTTTTTGCGTAAAGCGGCTCTCCTACGTATAGCGAGCGCGAGATATATACACGTCCGACCTCGTAATAGGGGTCGCGGTAGGTTTTGGTTTGGGTTGTTCCGTCGGGGTAGGTAACGGTGCTTGAATAGCTGTCACCGCCCTCTGCCGCTATCTTCTGTTCGTCTTCGGGCACCTTGAAAGAATATCCCAGCATAACGAACGATTCACCGCGGTAATAGCGGTCGTAGTGATAGTCGTAATTGTAGTTATCGCGGTATCCGTCGCCGTATCGGAATTTCGGATGAACGGTCTCTCCCGCCTTGACTGTTGCCGTAAGACTGTAATCGTCATCGCCGTCGTATACCTCGAGAACTGCCGATATGCCTTCAAAAAGGCGGTCTTTGTTATGGAATGTCACCGAAAAACGGTTCGGCGCTCTATAGAGCGAGATAAGTGTGCCTACAAATAAAATGAGCACGAGCGCCACCGATATTATAGTTAATAAAAATCTGTATTTCTTCATTTTACGCTACCTCCCATCAAAGCATTTGTCCGAGTGTTGCCATATTCTTTGCCGAGATGAAGGAGAATACGGCAACAAACGAAAGACCGACAAAGCCGAGGAAGACCGCCTCGTCCAAAAGGAGTATAAATAAGATCCACATAATTGCAAGGATTATGCTTAGTGGCAGCTTCTTTGCAGGGATCGAAAGCGCGAAGCGTATCGAGAGTGCGGGAAGCGAGAGGATCGTGAAGAAGAGCTTTGCTCCGCTCTCAAAATCAAAGGGAAGGAACATGCGAAGATGCTCAGAGCGCAGGTACGCCGTGAAAAGCGCTCCGTTCTCGACTTTTACGGTCGTTTCAAGTCCCGATGCAAGCCGCTCGGATATAAGCTGTTCTGTCATTGCCACGTATTGCAGATGAGCGCAAAATACGCTTAAGTGTCTTGCAAGTGTGATGATCATTATAACTATCACGCCCGAGGTGAGCCAGGTGAAAAAGAGCAGGGGCTTCGGCACGGGCATCATATAAAGTCCGTAGATGCTCTTGGAACCGACAAATCTTCGCAGAATGCACAAAACAAGGTCATATGCCGCAAAAACCATCGCACCGACAAAGAATACGCTAAAGCCCGCCGCATCAAGCGCAGATGAAAAACGCACGCCCGCACCTGCTTCAAAGCTCAACATAAATGCGATCTGCTCAATGATAAAAAGTGCCGCGGCGATAAGCAGTCCGTGAGCTATGATATCACGCGAAACAAAATTACAAAAACTAAGCTCTCTCTTCATTCTTTATCCCTCCATACCGTGTGAAGCAGCTCCGCCGCTTCCTTTTCGTTTATATTCATTTCCTTCATAGCATCGATAAATGCCGTCACCGACTCACGTGCAAGCTCGGTCTTTATCTTTTTTATGCTCGCTTCATCGGCACATACGATGCTTTTTGAGGTGTGCTCGGTCGAGGTTATGCCCTCGTCCTCGAGTATCTTGTATGCCTTTTGTACCGTGTTCGGGTTTATCTCAAGTAAGATAGCAAGCTCGCGTCTGCTCGGAAGTGCATCACCGTCACAGATGCGTCCCGATATAATGTCGCTCTTTATTTTTTTTACTATCTGCAGATAGACCGGCTCGCGGTCGTTTAAGTCTGACTTTTTGTATTCGGGCATCTTTCACACCTCCCTCTAACTGTATTATACGAGTAATACAGTTGTTTGTCAATAGGAAAATAAAAAAACACAACGGCAAGATGAGAGCTTGCCGTTGTGTTTTTGCTTTGATAAAGACAAAAATCTACCAAAAACATATATTAAGGAGAGGGGGAATGCTTAGAATTCGGGGGATATCACGCCCGAGTATTCGGCTTCGGGCTCATAGGTCTCAAGTGCCGTTTCGTATGCGGCAAGGACTGCCGACTCAAGCTCAGCTCTGAAATCCGCATTGATGGGATGTACGATATCGCGGTACGTTCCGTCGGGATTCTTTCTGCTGGGCATAACGATAAAGAGCTTTTCTCTTGCGTTTATCACCTTGATATCATGAACTGCGAGCTGTGCGTCGAAGGTAACCGAAACGATCGCCTTCATCGGTCCTTCTTCAAAAATTTTTCTGACTTTAACATCCGTAATCTGCATTTTGTGGTTCCTCCGCTGCTGATTTTGTTATGATAAATATATTATAGAGCCAAATTGTTAAGATTATTCGATGATAAATGAAGAATTTTGTGAATTTATTATTTATTTTTGTACAAAAAAGGTGTATAATATGAAAAACAGGTGATTTTTAAACATACAAAATTTGAAAAAGGAAGTATTACTCGTGTCAATAGCTAATACTCATTTCGGAGCGAAGGAGATATCCCGCCGTCTGGAAAATTGCAAGAGCATATTTTTCGTTGGCATCGGCGGAATAAATATGTCCTCGCTTGCTCATATATCACACTTTCGCGGATACCGTGTCGGCGGCTCGGACAGAACACGAACCGCGCTGACAGAACGGCTTCGCGAAGAGGGAATAGACGTTAAATACGAGCATAGTGCCGCTAACATGGAGGGCTACGATGCCCTCGTTTATACGGTCGCTATCGCACAGGATAATCCCGAGCTTGTGTACGCGGCGGAGAAGGGACTACCCTGTATCTCCCGCGCAGATTTTCTCGGGTATATAATGACCGGCTACACCCATCGCATCGGTGTTTCGGGTATGCACGGAAAGAGCACGACCACCTCGATGCTCGCTCACGTTTTTATGGAATGTGACGCGGACCCTACGGTCATGTCGGGGGCCGAGCTTACGGCTATGGGCGGCGCTTACAGAGTCGGCGGCAAGGATAATTTTATTTTCGAGGCATGCGAGTATATGGACTCCTTCCTTGATTTTTACCCGAGCATTGCCGTTGTACTTAATATCGAAATGGACCACGTGGATTATTTCCACAGTATGAAGCAGATAAAGGATTCCTTTGCGGCTTTTGCAAACAGAACGCTTCTCGATGACACCGACGGATGCGCGGTGCTTAATTTCGATGATGAAAACGTGCGTGACGTGGCAAAGGAGTACGCGGGAAGAATAGTTTCCTTCGGTGTTGCAAACGAGAATGCCACCTACCGCGCGGCAAATATAAGCTACCCATACGGTAAAGCCGAGTTTGACGTTCTTTTTGAGGGGAACATCATATGTCACGTCAAGCTGTCTGTGCCGGGCGAGCACAACGTATATAACGCGCTTGCGGCATTTGCGGCGGCGGATATGCTCGGACTTGAGCGCGAGGGCATCGCAAAGGGGCTTGGAAGCTTTGTCGGCGCCAAGCGCAGGATGGAATTCAAGGGAAAGCTTGGCGGTGCCGACGTTTACGATGACTACGGACACCATCCGACCGAGGTTGCCACGACTCTCGCGGGCGTTGCAAGGATGGGATATAACAGAGTATGGTGCGTGTATCAGCCGCACACATATTCGAGAACGGCAGAGCTGCTTGATGATTTCTCGCATGCCTTCGAGAACTCGGACAGGGTCATTTTTGCAGACATCTATGCGGCAAGAGAGACGAACACCTACGGCGTTTCCTCGAAAAAGCTTGCCGAGCTTGTCGGAGAAAAGGCAGAGTATGCCGAATCAAATGGAAGAATAGCAAAGATACTCACCGAAAATGTTTCGGAGGGTGACGTTGTAATAGTGATGGGCGCGGGAGACATATACAAGGTGTTTGCCGAGCTTGAACTGGGAGAATGATATGGAAAAACAGTATTCGGTGCTCGCATCGGTGTATGATGAGCTGAATGCCGAGCTCGATTATGGTGCGTGGGCGAATTTTATCGAGGCGTGCTTTGATAAATATCTGAAGAAAAAGCCGTCGATCGTGCTTGACCTTGCGTGCGGCACGGGACTTATGACATACGAGCTTGCACGTCGCGGATATGATATGATAGGGGCGGATCTCTCGGAGGAGATGCTCTCTGTTGCTGCCGAGCGATGCGCAGATAAAAAGGTGCTGTTCTTGCATCAGGATATGCGCTCCTTCGAGCTTTACGGCACTGTGGGGGCGGTCGTGTCATGTCTTGACAGTATAAATTATTTAACGACACCGAGCGGACTTGCCGAGTGCTTCTCGCGTGTACACAATTATCTTGATACCGACGGACTCTTTATCTTAGACGTGAATTCGCCGTATAAATTCAAGAATATCTACGCAGACAATTCCTACATCCTCGAAAATGAGGACGGAAGCGTGTACTGCGGTTGGCAGAATTATTTCAATCCCAACACGGGAATGTGCGATTTCTATATAAGCATATTCAAGGAGAACGGGGACGGCAGCTACTACCGCTATGACGAGCATCAAAGGGAGAGAATGTACGGTGAGAAAAAGCTGAAAAAGGAGCTTGAGACGGCAGGTTTTGAGCTTGTCGATATAGTGGCGGACTATGATTTCGGAGAGGTCGAATCGGACAGCGAGCGCTGGTACATCATCGCGCGCGCCAAAAAATGAAAGGAAATAACAAATGGTAAAGACATCATCAAGCATTCTTCGCGCAATGACAAGCGACGGAAGCGCGAGAATACACGTACTTAATTCAACCGATATAGTAAACACGGCAATAAAGTATCACAACACAACACCTCTTGCGACCGCGACTCTCGGCAGACTGCTCACGGTCACATCCATTATGGGCTGCATGCTCGGCGAGAAGGAGAACACGATAACAGTAAGCTTGAAGGGCAACGGCCCTGCTTCGGGCGTGCTCGCGGTGGGCGATTATTACGGCAACGTCCGCGGATATATCGGGAACCCCGACGTGGAGCTGCCTCTGAAAGCTAACGGAAAGCTTGACGTCGGCGGTGCGGTCGGTGCGGGCATGCTCACAATCATCCGTGAGACGGGAGATACAGAACCGTTTGTTGGAACGGTAGAGCTTGTGTCGGGCGAGATCGCTGAGGATATCGCATCTTACTATGCACAGAGCGAGCAGGTGCCGACCGTGTGCGCACTCGGCGTGCTCGTTGATAAGGACCTTACCTGCCGTGCGGCGGGCGGTGTGCTTATTCAGCTTCTCCCCTTTGCGGCAAACGAGACCATCGAGCAGCTCGAGAAAAACGCGGCTCTGCTCTCAAACGTTTCTCACCTTTTTGAGATGGGACTTTCCAATAAGGAGATTGCAAACATTGCGCTTGAGGGGATCGAGTACGACGTGTTCGACGAGCTTTATGTTGATTATAAGTGCACCTGTGAGAGGGCGCGTACCGAAAAGGCGCTTATCGCGCTCGGTGAGAAGGATGTGCTCGGTATGATAGAGGAGCAGAAGGCGGAGGGAAAAGCGCCCGAGCTTGAGCTTTCATGTCAGTTCTGCGATAAGAAGTATTTATTCACCGAAGACGACATAAAAAAGCTTTTTAAGAGCGCAAAAAAATAATTAAAAAATTTCAAAAAAGGTATTGACAAAAGATAAATACCGTGATATAATAGTTTCCGTCGTTGAGAAACGGCGGACAAAATGGGAGCATAGCTCAGCTGGGAGAGCATCTGCCTTACAAGCAGA
>JAZNZQ010000159.1:0-3078 GCA_045595035.1 Eubacteriales bacterium
CATGGCTACGATCCGACTTCACTTCTGTCCCTGTATTTTCTGATGGTAGGGCATTCGCGTACGGTATACTTTTTTGCGGCGCTTTTACTTGTTCTTCCGCTTTTTGACCTGTCAAAGCAGATCGCCTCTATGGTCATGGCAAAGCTGTCGGCACCAAGGATGCTTCCCGCACTTAAGCTTGATGAGCCGGGTGATGAAATGAGGACGCTTACCGTTGTCACCACTCTGCTTTTCGGAGAAAAGAATGACGGCGCTATATTCGACCGACTCGAGGATTTTTGCAATCTGTCGCCCAAGGAAAACGTCTATTTCGGCGTGCTTGGCGATCTCCCCGATTCCGACGACGTGCGACTGCCCGGCGATGAGGAGATAATCGATTACGCATCACGCAGGATAGCCGCGCTTAATGCAAAATACGGAGACAGATTCTTTTTGTTTGTCAGAGACCGTACCTATTCGATAAGTGAGCACAAGTATATGGGGTGGGAGAGAAAGCGCGGTGCGCTTATTGAGCTTGTGAGACTTATAAAGGGGGTCGGGACAAGCATCTCAACTCTTGTCGGCGCGGCAGAGGTGCTTGGCAAAATCAAATATATCATCACGCTCGATTCGGACACTCGCCTCTCGCACTCGAGCATAAAGCGGCTTGTCGGGACGGCCGCACATCCGCAAAACCGACCTAAGATCGAGAAGCGTGAGGCGGGCGCGGTCGTATGTGAGGGGTACGGTATTTTTCAGCCGAGAATGATAAGCTCGCTTGAGTCGGTATCGCGCTCGTATTTTTCGCTGCTTCAATGCGGAAGCGGCGGGATCGAAATATACGACAACTGCGATTTCAATATCTATCAGCAGCTTTTCGGAGAGGGGATATTCTGCGGTAAGGGGATATTTGACGTAGATGCATTTTTTGAGGTGATAGACGGCGCATTTCCCGAGGACAGCGTGCTGAGTCACGATCTGCTCGAGGGAACACGGCTTCGCGCCGCCTATCTTGGAAACGTCACGCTTGTCGACAGCGCGCCCTCTTCGTCGATGTCCTACTATGATCGACTCCACCGATGGATACGCGGAGACGTTCAGTCACTCGCTTTTGCGCGGCCGCCCATAAATGCGCTCGGGAGATTCAAGCTCATAGACAATATCCTGCGTGCACTTACTCCCGTGTCCGCGCTTTTTGCAATTATTACGGCGGCATTGCTCGGAGGTGCGGCGGCAACCGAAATTGCGCTTTTTGCTCTGCTTTACCTGATATTTCCGGCGGCGCTTTCTTTTGTTTTGCCAATCATTTCAAGAAACGTCGGCGCGTATAAGGTGATAGTCCGAAGCTATTTTTCATACGCCGTCGGCGGGATGGTGAAGGATGCATCAAATATGCTCTATTCGATCGCATCTCTTGCATATCTGTCGTATATATCCCTTGATGCGATAGTAAGAGCGAGCTGGAGAATGCTGTTTTCAAGGCGGCATATGCTTGAATGGACGACTGCCGATCAGAGCGAGCGCAAAAAGAATACTCTCGGTGCCTATATTTGGCGAATGCAGATATCCTTGTGGGCGGGTTTTGGCTTGTTGATACTGACCGACGAGATAGTCTGCGATCTGCTTGCACTTTCGTTTATTGTTTTCCCTTTTTTGGCATATGCTCTATCGAAAAAAATATCCCGATCCGAGCGACGATTTGCTTCTCAAAAGAAAGCAGTATCAAAATATGCGCGTGCAATGTGGAGCTTTTTTGAGGATACCGTGAGAGAGGAGGACAGCTATCTGCCTCCCGATAACATCCAGATATTGCCACGCGAGGCGATAGCACACCGCACGTCTCCCACAAATATCGGAATGTATCTGCTTTCTCTCTTGGCTGCAAGAGATTTCGGCTTTATTGATACGCCTACTCTTGCAGATCGGCTTGAACTTACGCTCTCAACGGTAGAAAAAATGAAAAAATGGCATGGGCACTTATATAATTGGTACGACACGCAAAATCTCGAGGTGCTCTCGCCCGGGTATGTTTCGACCGTGGACTCGGGTAACTTTTTTTGTTCGCTTTCGGCGCTTCGTGAAGGTATACTTGAATACGTGGATGAAAAGACCGCGCTGCTTGATATTGCAAAGCGTATCGACACGCTTATTGGCTCGGTTGATTTTGTGCCCCTGTATAACCCTTCAAGAAAGCTTTTTTATATAGGACTTGAACCCTCAAGCGGAAGGATCGATGAAAATTATTACGACCTTTATATGAGCGAGGCGCGTCTTGCAAGCTATTTTGCCATTGCGAAGGGACAGGTGGAAGAAGAGCATTGGCGCTCTCTCGGACGGCATTTTATTGGCGACGGAAATCATATCGGGATCGCCTCGTGGAGCGGTACGGCGTTTGAGTATTTTATGCCCGCGCTTTTTTTGCCCACCTATCCCGATTCGATGGCGTATGAAGGGCTTATGTTCGCTTTTGACAGCTATAAAAAGAACGGAACGCTTGCGATGACCGATTCGGGCGCGGTGCGATATATTTGGGGAAAATCCGAATGTGGTTTTTATTCGTTTGACACGGAGATGAATTACCGCTATCGTGCGATAGGAGAAGGAAAGCTGTCGCTCGTCAGATATCCGTATGAGGACAGAGTCTTCTCTGCGTATTCGCTGTTTTTGATGATGAAGGCATCTGTGCGTGATGCACTTGCGGGACTTTCTGCTATGGCCGATGCGGGCGCTTACGGAAAATACGGCTTTTATGAGGCAATAGACCTTACTCCATCACGTGTCGGACGCGGCCGCGCGATAGTAAAAAGCTATATGGCGCATCACGTTGGGATGAGTATGATAGCTTCTGCCAATGCGGTCTTTGATGACCTCTTTTGCCGCCGCTTTATGAGAACTCCGAACATGCGTGCTTCGTCGCTTCTTTTGGCAGAAAAGCTTCCCGCAGATGCCATCATATACAAAAAACAGGTGCGTGAAGTGGATGAAGGCCTCGACGGCGACAAGGAACTCACAGGTACCTTCTTGCTTCTGCTCTGCCTTGAAAACCCTGAAATGTGTTGGTTCGTTTTACATAACAAAAGTTGAGCTTTTTTTCTACTT
>JAZNZQ010000160.1:0-2824 GCA_045595035.1 Eubacteriales bacterium
AAAGAGCTTGGAGGCAAAATTGCAGCCAGAAAGGTAACAGAGGTGTTTGTGGAACTTTTCGGAGAGTACAATGCTCTGGACCATCCCCACTATTTTTTCCAGAAGGCATTTCAGACTGCGAATAGAGAGGTGTTGATAAAAATATGGTTTTCAAGGTAATTTTTGGGGGATCTGTTTCGATTTTTTTGCTTTTCCCCATACTTAGTATACCACAGTAACAAAAAATTTGCAACAGCAAAGCTCTTGTTTTTTGTGCAGTTTCTTTTCGCAAAAAGCGTATTTGTTGACCTTTGCGGCGGCATATTAACTTTGTAAAAGTTGATTTTCAAGGATAAATGTGGTATAATTTATTATACGAAAACAAAAGGGTAGCAAAGGAGATCCTATGAACAAAAAGACAGTTGCCCTCACTTCCCGTCAATACACGGAGATCATAGAAACGATGCAACATGGCTTTTGCGGTATGCGTCCGAATTTCAGAGTAGCCACCGCACTCGTCATAGAAGCGAATCTCGGCTTGCGTATATGCGACGTTCTTAATCTGCGGCTTGCGGATATTGTAAAAGACGGCGACAGATACCGTTTGAACATTCACGAAAAGAAGACGGGAAAGCTGCGCACCTTTACGGTCCCCTCTCCGATCTACCTTTATATAGAAAACTACTGTTTGAGAAACGGGATCGAAAAAGACGGGGTAATATTCCCTATTTCTTCGCGCACGGTCCAAAGCATTCTGAAAACGACCTGCGACTATCTCGGGTACGAAAACATAAGCACGCACAGCTTCCGAAAATTTTACGCAACCGAAATATATAAGTCCAACAATTACAATATCGTTCTTGTACAGCATCTTCTTCAGCACAGCTCGGCAAGCGTCACGCAACGCTATATAGGGTTGGAGCCGCAGGAGATCGAAGAGGCCATCCTCAAGCACGCACGTCTGTTATAAAATAAATATGATATCAACACCTGTATTTTGAATATATACTTTTTTTCATTTTGCCAAAAAACCTCCGTATATTCTGTGTAATGCGGTCGCCAAACCTTTACACATTATATAACGAAGGTTTTTTACTGTTCTTCGCATCTGAGCGTCAGGGTCGGCTCGATAACGTTGTTTATCTTATTTATTATTATCTCCGAATCCGCTCTCGACATCAGCGCATCGGCAAGAGGATTCGCCCTTGCACCGATCTTGATAGCACCGAGCGTGACCTCAAAGAAGCCCCTACCGGGATTCTCGGAGAATTTCACGGTTATTCTGTCGCCCGGGAAGAATATCTTTATCGTTCTTGAGCTTGATGCCTCGAGGAAGGATACTCTCACCTTGAACACGGGCACAGCATCTTCGGTCTCGCAAAATTCTCCCTGCACCGCAATACGCCACGGCTCACCGTGAAAAACGAGGTCGGTGTATTCCGGCTCAAAGAATCCTACCGGGAGAATATAGCTCTCATCGGCTTCGTTCACCGTGAGATAGAACTTGCCGCCCGAGACGTTGAATTCGAGGTTTTCAAGCCCTTTTGTGTAGTTGTTCTGTACGACCTGTGTTACAAGCGGCAAAAGTCCGACACTGACCGCCTCGGCATCAAGCGGAACGTATCTCTTTCCGTCAAGCGCCGCGACCTGTGCCGAGAGCAGACGACTTGCTTTCCTTTTTTCAAAGAAGCCGAGCTTTGTATATCTGCGACATTTTCCAAGCTCACGGACTATAGTATCAAGCTCTTTTTTCTTTTTCTTGTTTACGTGAGTATGCGCGGGAAAGCTTCTGCCGCGGCCGAAAAATTCATCGGCAATAGTAAAGAAGCTGCTCTGCTGGAAAAGCTCGTTGTTGCCCGCGTTTTCTAAGAGCAGCATACCCGTATCCTTGTATCCGATAACGTTCTGACCGAACATTCCGTTAAAGAGGAAGCTCCTCTCGTCCTCGCCCACCCAGATGTGATAGCCGTATCCGTACGTGCCCGTATTTTCGGGGGTGTGCACCTGAAGCGAGGTCGCCTCGTCTATATATTCCTTCGAGATAAGCCGCTTGCCCTTCCAGACACCGCCCGCGAGTACAAGCTCCGCTATCTTTAACATATCCTCAGGGAGCATATAAAGTCCCCAGCCGCCCTTTTCGATGCCGTGCGGACACTTTTCCCAGAAATATTTCTTTATTCCGAGCGGCACAAAAAGACGGGGCTCGAGATACTCGCAAAGTCCCTCTCCCGTGACCTTTTTCACGATCGCGGAGAGTATATACGAGTTCATGCTGTTGTAGTGGAATTTCTTTCCCGGCTCGCTCTTAAGTGCCGATTCAAAATACTTGCGCATCCAATCCTCTTCGGTGACGGCGCCTATCTCATTGAAGATAACGCCGCTCGTCATCGTAAGCAGATGACGCACGCTTATGTGTCTGTGCGTTATCACCGAAAGCTTGGGAATATCCGCGCCGAATATCTTGACTATCTTATCGTCAAGCGAGATGCGCCCCTCATCGACAAGCATACCGATAGCAAGACCTGTTATGCTCTTGCACTCGGAGTGTGTTGCGTGCCATATATCGCGGGAGTACGCTCCGAAGCTTGTCTCTAAGATTATCTTTGAATTCTTTGCAATAATAATATTGTGTATGTCAAGCGCGGACGCTATCTGAAGCTCGAGCAGAAAATCGGAAATGAGCGAGCTTGGCACACCGACGCTTTCGGGGGCCACACGCGCAAAGGGCTGCTCTATTTTTTGTCTGTCGCCGAAGGGCGGCTTTTGAGGTTCTGTTACAATAAAGGGCTCCACGCTCTTTTTTCTGTCAAGAAGCTTGCCTGCAAGCACAAGAATATTTCCCTGT
>JAZNZQ010000161.1:0-7487 GCA_045595035.1 Eubacteriales bacterium
CTTCCCGCAATAAGCTCATGCGGCAGCACGACCGCCTCGGTGCGCTCAAGCAGGTCGGCAAACGCCTTTGCGCGGCGGATCTGCGTGGACTCGCCTATACTTTTTGAAAGAGAATCCGCAACGTATTCGTACAGATAGGTCTTTCGCACGCCCGCGTCACAGAGCGCAAGTATATTCTCTTTTTGCAACGATATACGTTCGGTCATAAGTCCACCGCCTTTCACATTTATTATATAATACCAAAGCATTAATGTCAATAAAATAAGCCACGCGAAAGCCTGGCCTATTTTATTACTTAATATTTCTGAAATCCTTTATTGTGTGGTGCGTGATGTAGTTCGTGTCATGGTAGCTGTGCGAGCCGCCGAGGCCTGTACGGCAGACAAACTGGATATCATCACCGTCGAAGATGAACGAGCAGTACTGAACGCCGTTCATAAGAGGATCAAGCTCTGTTATATCAATAAGATCGCAGACAACATCAAAGCTTACAAGATCCTTTGATACAAAGAGCGAGATGAGGTTACGGTGACGTGTGCACTCCTTGTCGCGTATGCGGTTCGCGATGGTGTAGTAGTAACCTGTCACTGGGTCCTTCTGTATCTCGAACTTACTCTTGTTCGCATCAAGCTTTGCAAAGTAAGCAAACTTAAGCATCTCCTCGGGATCCTTTGTATTGACCTCGAGCACGGGGATCTTACCGTAGTCCTTTGCGTGTCTCTCGGTCTCATAGCGAAGGATGTTGTAGAGCTTTCCATCAGGAGAAACTACCATATTACCCTCTATGCAACCTCTTGTTGTTCCGGGGAATGCACCGGGCCAGTTGGGATCGTACTTGAGCGGCTCTGTAAAGACCCAATTTTTTGCATCAAGAAGATCCGCGTCAGCGGGTGCAGATGCTACCGTGAAGAAGAAGTGACCGGGGACGTCGCCCGTCCAGCCGCCCGACTCAACGCTTGCCCAGATCCTGCCGTCATGCTCGACGATCTGTGTAGCATTTCTGTGAGGTCCTGTTACGTCGCGTGAGTTACTTCCGCGGTAAAGAGGTGTGGGTGTGCAGAAGCTCTTGCCGTCGTCGGTCGACTTACCGATAAGAAGGTCGCCGTACTCGCCCGAGACCGCGAACATATATATGTCGCCGTTATGCTCGAAGAGCTCGCCCCAGAAGCAGGGGAGAAGCTCGCAGGAATACTGCCAGGTCTTGCCGTTATCCTCGGAGCGGTAGATAAGCGTGAGATTCTGCGGTGTGTTGTCATCGAAAACGTCCATGGACGCAACGAGTGTTCCCTTCTTTGTGCGAAGGATAGAGGGGCTGCTAAGATACGCGCCCGAGAAGCTGTATACCTTATCCTGGGGATGGAGGTAGTTGAGCACCTTGCCGGGCACCTCATAGGGACGTACAAGTCTTACCAAGCTCGAGAGTTCGCCCGCGCTTACGTAAAACTCATAGTCCGTGTCTGTCGCAAGTCCGTCGATCGTTGCACTAAAGCCCGATACCTTCTTTGTTGTCCATGCATCGTCACTTCCGCGAAGTCTGACGTGAACGTCAAACTCCTTTACCTCGGCATCTGTGCCGACAAGCATAAAATCGAAGGTCACTCCGGTCTTGAAGGGTGCCACACGGGTAATGTAGATCTCGTGTGTGTCGGGTATGTACTGCTTGAAGGGTACATGACTCCATGTTGTGGTTGCTTTCATTGCTATTCTCCTTTTGTTCGCTTATTTTATGGGAAGGTCTATTGTTTTTGTTCCCTGATAATGCGGATAGATCTTTACAAGCTTTGAAATATATACGTTCTCTGCCTGATTTGTAAGTCTTCCCTGTTGTGTAACTCCAACGGGAAGGAATGCAACCTTCGAGGGGTTAGTGAAGGTGTAAAAATCCACAGAGCATCCAAGCGAGCCGTGGTGCGATATCTGAAGCACGTCGCACTTGAGGTAGTCGCCGTACATATTGCACATGATCTTCGATGTGTTAGGAGATGCATCTCCCGTAATAAGCGTCTTTGTTCCGCCGATATCGACTGTAAATACTGTCGACGTATCGTTATAGAAGGTGATATAGTTCGGGCAGATCATCTCGGGCGCCATAAGCATCTCTATTGTCGCATTCGCGATGTAATACTTCTGTCCCGTATGAGCTCTTATCTTCTTTGCCTTGAATGCATTCATCGCCTTATCGACGTTCTGCTCGATCTTTGTCGTATCGCTGTTTACCATAGACGCGGGCGGGAAATTATAAACAAAGCTTTCCACTGTGACCGCATCCTTGTAATCCTTCGCAAACTGAAGAAGAACACCGTAATGATCGCTGTGAAGGTGTGTGATGAACCACGCTGCGATGACCGGCTTTTCGCCTCCCGTCATACCTTTAAGCAGTTCCATAAGATTGTCGGCATCGGTCTTTTCTTTCTTTGTTCTCGGGTCCAGCTTCGGGTCGTTTCCGCCGCCGTCAACAATGATAAAGCGTCCGTCCGAGAGTCTGAACACATGGCACTGACCGTTCGAATCGGTAACGTTATTGAGCTTCATCTGTGTAATAGAGGACTGAAGTCCCTTGTCTGTATACTGATTCTCTGACTCAAGTGCGGGAAGTGTTGTCTTATATGCATTCTCGGCAACTATATACACGCTTGAGGAATAAGGAATATAATATGCATTTACGACCGCCGCATCTGTCTTATAGACTGCATAAAGGTTGCCGTTCATATCGTTTTCAAAGTACTTTGTATATCCCGCGTCCTCAAGAGAGGTAAGATATGCACTGTACTCTTCCTTTGTACTTTCGGGGTAGACCGCAACGTAGCTGTCATTTCCTGCATCTGTAACGCTGTCAAGTCTTCCGCCGGTGAACTCGGGTATCTTCGGCCAACGGAGGTTATCGTTAGAAGTAGCTTTGTAGTAGAAATCGGAAGGCAGACGGTATTGTGTCTTACCCGAGCTTTCGTCCTTAAAGATATCGAGAACCTCTAGGAACTTCTCCGTAGCCGCCTTAGTAGTAGCGTAGCCAAGTCCGGTAACAACTATATCGTTATCCACGACCTTGATAGCATACTCATTATAGTCAAGCGCTGCCTTTACCGCTTTTGTCGCTTTTCTTGTCGTTCCGCCTATAAGGATCTCCTTCCACTCGGGCTTCGCCTCTGTGACGCCGAGCAAACGGTCGGTTGAAAGGACTACACCTGCATTACCTTGATCCTTCAATGTCGTGTACACCTGATCAGCGTAATACTCAAGATTATAGAGGGGTTCATTTCCGTATACCGCGTATACCTGATACTCCTTCTCCGCATAGGGGTATGCTACCATAAAGTTTCCATCTGCCGGCTTATCGAATACGATAAAACCAGAGGAAGATGTATATCCCATCGCCTTTTCAAACGAGAAGGTGCCCTCTACCGCGGGAACTGTATCAATATAGTTTTCAATAAAATAATCAATAGCGCATTCAAGCATAAGATCCGACTTTGCCGCAATTACTATCTTGTTGCCGACAATGCTTATCGAATATGTATTGTCCGAAAGTGTGCTCATAGCGGCAGACGACTCGGGTCTGTTGGTGTCACCGACAAGTATCTCATACTCTGTCGTCGGCTCATCATCCATAAGTACGCCGACCTCAGTACCGCACTTTGCAAAAATCGCATCGTTTATCGCGCCTGCGCCCAGAGCCGCGGACTTAAGTCCATTTTCGGGACGTACGACCTTGTATTGAGAAGCACCGTCGCGCACGATAATAAATCTGTCGCCGTTGAGAAGTTCGCCCGCGCTTTGATCGATGTTCTCGGGATCATTGGGGTTGTTTGCAGGTTTTTTTGTGCAAGAGAACATCCACACGGGAATCATCAAAAGCACTAAGATCAAGCAAATTAGTCTTTTCATGTTCATTCTTCCTTGATTTTATTTAACAGGCAGGTCAACCGTTGTTGTTCCTTCATAATGAGGAATTATCTTTACCTGCTTAGCGATGTACACGTTTTCCTTCTCGGTTGTAAGTCTTGCCTTCTGAGTTATGCCGACAGGAAGGAATGCGACCGCTGAGGGGTTTGTATACTTATAGAAGTCAAGCGAACAACCGTAAGAACCGTGGTGCGATATCTGAAGCACGTCGCACTTGAGATAGTCACCGTACATATTGCACATGATCTTAGACGTATTGGGCGATGCATCGGCAGTAATAAGAGTCTTTGTTCCGTCGATCTCTACCATGAATACAGTAGAAGCATCGTTATAGAAGGTTATGTAATTAGGATAGATAAGCTCGGGTGAGAAGAGCATCTCGATCTTGGCGTTGGCAATGTGATACTCCTGACCTGTGTGTGCCTTGATCATCTTGGCGCCCTTAAATACTCTCATCGCCTTCAAAACCTTCTCTTCGATCTCGTCTGTTCCCTCAAGAGACATTTCGCTGGGCGGGAAGTTGTATATGAAGCTTTCAATTGCCACATCGTCCTTATACTGCTTGGATATAGCAACGAGAACGTTATAATGGTCACCGTGAAGGTGAGTGATAAACCAAGCCGCAATTACCGGCTTCTCACCGCCTGTCATATCCTTCATAAGAGCAAGAAGGTTCTCGGCATCCGACTTTACCTCTCTTGTCTTCTTATCTATAGCACTGTCATTTCCGCCGCCGTCAACAATAATAAAGCGTCCGTCAGAAAGTCTGAACACGTGGCACTGACCGTTGGAGTTGGTAACGTTATTGAGCTTCATCTGTGTGACAGAGGACTGAATGCCCTTGTCTGTATACTGATTTTCGGATTCAAGTGCAGGGAGGGTAGTCTTTGCCGTCTTTTCTGCAACTATATAAACGCTCGAAGAATAAGGAATAAAATAAGCATTTATTATATTGATATCCGTCTTGTAGACCGCATAAAGGTTACCGTTCATATCATTTTCAAAATACTTGGTATATCCCTGCGACTCAAGACCTGTGAGATATGCTGTGTATTCGTCCTTCGTTGTGCCCGTGTATACAGCAACATAGCTCTCATCTCCGCCGCTTGTTACACTGTCAAGTGTTCCGCCTGTATACTTGGGGACGTTAGGCCAACGGGAAAATTCGGAAGATGTCGCTTTGTAGTAAAAGTCTTTGGGAAGACGGTAAAGAAGCTTTCCTGTGCTGTCATCCTTGAAAGCCTCGATAAGCTCAAGGAACTTTTCCACAGCCGCCTTTGTCGTAACGTATCCAAGACCTGTGATAACGATATCGTTATCTACTACCTTGATCGCATATTCATTAAAATCAAGATTTGCCTTTACGGTCTTTGACGCTTCTCTTGTGGTACCGCCGATAAGGATCTCCTTCCACTCGGCTTTGGCTTCGGTCGCACCGATGAGTTTGTCGCTCGATATAACGACACCCGCGCTCTTGGAGTCCTTGAGTGTGTTATATACTTTATTTGCGTAAAACTCGAGATTGTAAAGGTCTCCGCCGGAGTAAGTTGCAAATACCTGATACTCCTTCTCTGCGTTAGGATATGTGACCATATAATTGCCGTCTGCGGGCTTATCGAACACGATAAAATCAGAGGAAGATGTATGTCCCATCGTCTTTTCAAACGAGAAGACGCCCTCTACCGCAGGAACTGTATCAATAAAGCTTTCAATAAAATAATTGATAGCGCAATCAAGCATAAGATCGGACTTTGCCGCAATTACTATCTTATTGCCGACAATGCTTATCGAATAGGTGTTGTCCGCAAGTGTGCTCATAGCTGCAGACGACTCGGGTCTGTTTGTGTCACCGACAAGTATCTCATACTCTGTCGCCGGCTCATCATCCATAAGTACGCCGACCTCAACGCCGCATTTTGCTATAATTGCATCATTTATCGCACCTGCACCGAGAACAGAGGACGAAAATCCCTTCTCGGGGCGCACTATCTTGTAGTTGGAAGCGCCCTCTTTTACGATAACGTATCTGTCATCAGAAAGAAGCTCGCTCGCGTTTTTGTTTGTGGTATCGGATGTGTCGGGGGTGTCGGGACCGTCCGAGGGGGTGTTTGTGCAAGAGAAGAGCCACGAGGGGATCATCAAAAGCACCAAGATCAAGCATAGAATTTTTTTCATACCGGTAACTCCTTGTGTATTTAATATGGTAAATAAAATGTTCTCGTTCCCTCGTAGTGAGGATAGATCTTTACGAGCTTTGAAACAAAAACATTCTCTTTTTCAGCACTAAGTCGCACTTTTTGCGTTGCTCCAACCGGCAAAAGTGCTAATTTTTTCGGATTTGTATAGGTATAATACTCGACCGAGCATCCGTAGCTTCCGTGATGGGATATCTGTAAAATGTCGCACTGCAGATAATCTCCGTACATCTTACACATCATAGCCGACGTGTTTGGCGAAGCATCACCCGTTATCAAGGTCTTTGTTCCCTCAACGGTTACGGTAAATACCAACGAAGAATCATTATAAAATGTTATATAATTCGGGCAGAGCATCTCGGGTGCATAAAGCATCTCTATCTCTGCGTTCGCAAAATTATATTTCTGCCCTGTATGGGCGGTGATCTTTTTTGCACCGACAAAGGCATCCATTGCCTCGTCTACCTTTATTTTTGCGCCGGTTGTGCTGCCCTGTACTACGGTGTCGGACGGAAAGTTGAAGATGAAGTTCTCCACCTTGACCTTGTCGGTAAAGTTTTTACCGAAATCGAGTAGCACACCGTAATGGTCGCTGTGAAGATGGGTTATTATCCAGGCCGCAATGACCGGTTTTTGCCCCTCGGAAAGACTGCGTAAGAGCGAATACAGATTATCTGCATCGTCATGTCCATCCTTCTTATCGTTTCCGCCGCCGTCCACTATGATAAAGCGGCCGTCCGACAGTCTGAAAACGTGGCACTGTCCGTTGGAATCGGTGACGTTATTCAGCTTCATCTGTGTGATCGAGGATCTGAAGCCTCTCTCAACGTAATCGTTCTCAAGTGACGGAAGCGTCACCTTATCCGCATCCTCAACAACTATATATGCGGAATTGCTGTATGGGAGGAAATACGCATTGATTATGCTCTTTTCATTCTGATAGACAGAATAAAGATTTCCCGCCATATTATTGGAAAAATATTTTTTATAACCGGCGCGAGCAAGAGAAGATGTGTACCCCAGGTAATACTCCCTTGAGGTATCGGTATATACGAGCACGTAACTGTTTTTGTCTGCAGCAGTAACACTGTCAAGCGTACCGCCCATATACTCGGGAACATCAAGATTCCAACCGCTGTAATCGGAAACCTTTCCGACGTACGAAAGATCGGACGGAAGTCTGTACTCCGTCTTTCCCGAGGAATCATCCTTGTACGTCGCCAAAAGGTCCATAAACTTATATACCGCCTTCTTCGTGGCGAGATATCCAAGACCGGTCACAACAACATCATTTCCGATGACCTTGATGGCAAATTCATCAATAGCCAGCTCTGCCTTGACCTTTTTCGTGGCATCTCTCTCGGTCGGCCCGACAAGCACCTCGTTCCACTC
>JAZNZQ010000162.1:0-3204 GCA_045595035.1 Eubacteriales bacterium
CGCTTAACTACGTAACACAGCCCAAATAAAAGCGAGGAAAACGAAAATGTCAAAAAAAGTACCGATATGGTTGACCGTGACTCTCGTTTTGCTTGCGGCACTCATAGCATTTCAGACGACCTTTGTGCTCCTTTGTGCAAAATATGAGTCTGAGATACGCGAGCTTAAGGGCGCGAATGAAAATTTTAACGCAAAGCTTGCGATAATAGACTCCATGTACAGGAACAATTACTACGGAGAGATAGATGAGCAGATGCTTGTCGATTATCTTCTCAAGGGATACGTCGTGGGTACGGGAGACAGATACGGCGCATATTACAATGCAGATGAATTTGCGGAGCTTGTCGCTGACAGCAATGCGAGTTTGCAGGGAATAGGCGTCAGCGTTATATACAATACCGACTACGGACTCATCGAGGTCATAAACGTTATGCCCGATTCTCCGGCTCTTGAAGCGGGAGTAATGCCGGGCGACCTTATTGCAACACTCGGCGAGGAAAAGGAAAGCGTGCTTGCGCTCGGATACGACGTTGCGGTGAATAAGCTTCGCGGCGAAGCGGGGACATATGCAGTCTTCGGCGTACTTCGCGGAGAGAATTATTCCGAGGCGGTCGATTTTAAGATAGAGCGTGGATACGTGACCGAGCAGACCGTAACCCACCACGTCTACGCGGAGGACTCTAAGATAGGCATTATAAAGATAGTGCAGTTCGACGCGGGAACGCCCGAGCAGTTCTTTCTTGCGATCGAGGAGCTTGGAAATTCAGGCGTTGAAAAATACGTTTTCGACGTGCGATACAATCCCGGCGGCGACCTTGAATCGATAACGACCATACTTGATTTCCTTTTGCCCGAGGGACCGATAATAAGAACGGTAGATAAGGCGGGCAATGAGGAGGTCATAAATTCGAAAAAGGATGAATTTGTCGCTCCAATGGCGGTGCTGGTCAACGGAAGCACGGCATCGGCGGCAGAGCTTTTTGCATCCGCACTCAAGGATTATGAAAAAGCAACTCTTGTCGGAAAGACGACCTACGGAAAGGGAAGCATGCAGCAGATAGTATCGCTTCTTGACGGCTCTGCTCTTCGTATGACCTATAAGATGTATTTTCCGCCCTTCTCGGACGGCTACGACGGAGTGGGGATAGTGCCCGATATCGACGTGGATATGGATAAGTCGCTTGAAGGCAAAAACATATACAAAATAACAGATGACGAAGACACACAACTTCAGGCGGCAATAGCTCACCTGAACAAAAAATAAATTTCTAAGGAGATACGACCATGGAAAAGAAAACAAAGCAGCTTTATACTCCCGAGGGTTATCAAGCCCTTGTTGATGAATTAAAATACCTCAAAAACGAAAAACGCGAAGAAGTTAAAAACGATATCGCGGTTGCACGTTCGTTCGGAGACCTTTCGGAGAACGCAGAGTACGATGAGGCAAGAAACGAACAGGCAAAGGTTGAAGCGAGGATCCTTGAACTTGAGGATATGATCGAAAACGCCGAGGTCATTGACGAATCGGCTATCGACCTTGATGCGGTACATCTCGGCTCTTTTGTAAAGGTCCGCGACACAGCAAAGAAGACCGAGCGCGAGTATGCTATCGTCGGCTCGAACGAGGTAAATCCCCTCGAGGGCAAGATATCCGACCAGTCGCCCATAGGTAAGGCACTTCTCGGCATGCGTAAGGGCGATACTGTAACGGTAGAGATCCCCAGCGGAGAACTTAACCTTGAGATCCTTTCCGTAACAAGACCCAAGACAAAATAATCCCAAAGGAGCAAAATAAAATGTCGGAAATCAACGAAACAAACGTAAATTCCACTGAAGAACTCAGTGATATATTGCAGGTTCGCCGTGATAAGCTTACGGCACTTTACGAGTCGGGCAACAACCCCTTTGAGAAGGTAAAGTTCGACTTTGACACATATACAAGTGATATCGTAGCTCGCTTTGAGGAGCTTGAGAACACAGACGTCAAGATCGCGGGCCGTATGATGAGCCGCCGTGATATGGGCAAGGCAAACTTCATCGACGTTCAAGACGGCAAGGGCAGGATCCAGTGCTACATCAAGATAGACGATGTAGGAGCTGAGACCTTCGAGCAGTATAAGAAGTGGGATATCGGTGATATCATCGGTATTTCCGGTACTGTTTTCAGAACACGCCGCGGTGAGATCTCGGTCCACGTTCACGCGATCGAGCTTCTTGCAAAATCGCTTCTTCCTCTTCCCGAGAAGTTCCACGGTCTCAAGGACACCGATACACGTTTCCGTCAGAGATACGTTGATCTTATCGTAAATCCCGAGGTAAAGCGCAACTTCATCATCCGTTCGCAGTTCATCAAGTTCATGCGTAAGTACCTTGACGATATGGATTATATCGAGGTCGAAACACCCGTACTTAATACTATCGCGGGCGGCGCTTCGGCTCGTCCCTTTATAACGCATCACAATACTCTTGATCTCAATATGTATATGCGTATCGCAACAGAGCTTCCCTTGAAGCGTCTTATTATCGGCGGTATGGACAGAGTATACGAGATAGGCAGAATCTTCAGAAACGAGGGTATGGACCCCAAGCACAACCCCGAGTTCACATCTATCGAGCTTTATCAGGCATATGCCGATTTGCATGATATGATGGATATTGCAGAGGGTATAATCTCGGGCGCGGCAAAGGAGATACTCGGTACTTATGAGGTCGAGTGGATGGGCGAGAAGATCGACCTTACACCCGGTTGGCGTAGACTTTCCATGGTTGACGCTGTTAAGGAATAGGCAGGCGTTGACTTCGGTGCTATCACAGATGACGCAGAGGCGGTTGCCGCTGCCGAAGCTATCGGTGTTGAACTTGCAGAGACGGCTGACAAAACATGGGGCAACGCACTTTACGCTTGCTTTGACCAGCGCGTAGAGGAAAAGCTTATCCAGCCCACATTTATCACAATGTATCCCGTTGAGGTTTCTCCTCTTACAAAGGCAAGCCCGAAGGATCCCAGACTTACAGAGAGATTCGAGCTCTTCGTCTGCCACAGCGAGCTTGCAAACGCATATTCCGAGCTTAATGACCCGATCGTTCAGCGCGAGCGCTTTATGAAGCAGCTTGAGCTTCGCGACCGCGGAGACGATGAGGCGGAAATGCTCGATGAGGATTTCCTCACAGCTATGGAATACGGTATGCCTCCCACAGGCGGTA
>JAZNZQ010000163.1:0-2833 GCA_045595035.1 Eubacteriales bacterium
ATTATCGGTAAGTTTATATAGAAGTACGATCGGCTCAAGTATGGATGAGGAATTGACCGCGCCCCAGTGTGCCGATGTCTTGGTTATGGCTATCTTCCCTTCCCCACGTCCGACATGCTCGATTATGTAATCGGCGCAAATGCAGAGGAAATCAACGATCTCACATCGAAGTGCCTCGTCCCGGCAGATCTCTAGATAGTATTCAAGTCCGAGCATGACGTATTTGCGGCACCACATATCCCAGTTGTTGAATTCGGTCTCAACCGTATATGTAGACACGCGTCCGTCGGTGGCGACGCTTATCATATCGCGCGCAGAATCTGTAAGTATTTTATAAAAATCCTCGCTTGGTGAATGCATATAGAGAAGTACTGCACTTCGCATTGATTTGCCCCAATACTCTCCGCGCCAGCCCGCATTTTTTGCGTCATCGCGAAGTCTGTACTGATCTACAAACTTTGCCCAAAGAAGAGGCGAAGAATAATGCTTTTTTATAAGAAACGATACCGCGTCATCGACAGTACCGTTCGTGTCCGAAATGATATTGATGTTTTTCATTTTATAATTCATACAATCACCTCACAAACCATACTTAATTATATACCATAAAAAACGGATTTGCAATAGGATCTTGCTTTTTTGACATAAAAAATACGCACATCCAAAAGTTAAACACTTTTGGATGTGCGTATCAAAAACTCGCGGTTTTGTTTGTCTTAAAATCAGTCAGCGTAAACGCTTACCATTTTCTTGTCCTTGGACTTGTACTCGAACTTTACCTTACCATCGATAAGAGCAAAGAGTGTGTCATCCTTACCACGGCCAACATTGTTTCCGGGGAGAACGCTTGTACCTCTCTGTCTGATGATTATGTTACCGGCAACAACGCTCTGTCCGTCAGACTTCTTAACGCCAAGACGCTTGGACTCACTGTCACGGCCGTTCTTTGTAGAACCAACACCTTTTTTGTGAGCAAAAAACTGCAAACTAAGTCTCAACATTTACCTGCACCTCCGTATTCAGTATTTTTGTTTTGTTTTTCTTTTTGACAAGCCGTCAATCGAGAATGTTCTTTTCCTTTACGTCGACTTCAAGATAATCGTAATATTCCTCAACAAGATCGTTGAGCTGATAATAATACGCCTTGAGAAGTCCCGATATTGCGTAGCGCTTTCTTTCGTCCTCCTCATATTCGGGAAGAGCAGCGCGTGCAATGAGCTTTATGTCGGTCGTCTTTTCGTCGATAGAATAATCGGCATCCGACTCATAAGAGAGCTCAATGGAATTGATGATAAGCATCGTCATCGACGAGATAGCAGCGCAGAGAACGTCGTCTCCCGCAGTACCGTAGCCGGTGTGGCCCTGCTCCTCAAATCCCCAGAATGTATCGCCTGTCTTGTAAAAAACGATTTTAGTCATCTTGTCAAATTAGCCAACGATCTTTTCGATCTGTACCTTAGTGTACGGCTGTCTGTGACCGATCTTCTTCTTCTCGTTCTTCTTTGCCTTGTACTTGAGAACGTGGATCTTCTTGCCCTTACCGTTCTTAACTACGTTAGCTGTAACTGTTGCGCCCTCAACTGTGGGAGCACCTACAACAAAATTGTCTGCTGTGGAAACTGCAAGTACCTTGTCAAAAGTTACCTTTTCGCCCTCGGCAACGTCGAGCTTCTCGATAAAGAGAATATCTCCCTCGTTAACCTTGTACTGCTTTCCGCCTGTTTCGATAATTGCGAACACGAAAAGCACCTCACTTTCATTTTAAGACTCGCTAAATTAGGCGGCGCAAAAGACGCACTTAAAAAAGCCCAAATTTATGCGGCATACTATTATATCACGCTGATTTTCAAATGTCAACCTTTTTCCCGAAAAAATTCATATCTTTTTTCCGTATTTTTCTGCCGCCTTCAGAGTGTTCTTTAAAAGCATCGTAATGGTCATAGGTCCGACACCGCCGGGTACGGGTGTGATGTAGGATGCCTTCGGCTCGACCGATGCAAAATCAACGTCGCCCGTAAGCTTGCCGTCCGCGCGGCGGTTCATTCCGACATCGATGACGACCGCGCCATCCTTCACCATATCTCCGGTAACAAAATCTGCCTTACCGATAGCTACAACAAGAATATCCGCACGGCGTGTGACCTCGGCGAGATTCTTTGTACGCGAATGGCATACGGTGACCGTACCGTTTGCATGGAGAAGCAGCATCGCCTGCGGCTTGCCGACGATATTCGAGCGGCCGATAACTACACACTCCTTGCCCGAGACCTCAATGCCGCTCTTCTCGAGCAGCGCCATAACGCCCGCGGGTGTGCAGGGCAAAAAGTCGTAGTCGCCGATCATTATCCTTCCGACGTTATAGGAATGGAAAGCATCCACGTCCTTCTCGGGAGATATCGCCTTTATTACCTCTCCCTCGTCAAGATGCTTCGGCAACGGCAGCTGAACGAGAATGCCGTGTATCTTGTCGTCGCGGTTGAGCTTATCCACAAGCGACATAAGCTCGTCCTGCGTGGTAGCTTCGGGCAGCTCGTGCACCTCGGAATACATTCCCGCCGCCTCACAGGCAAGCCGCTTATTTCTTACGTATACGACAGAGGCGGGATTCTCGCCCACTATCACTACCGCAAGTCCGGGAGCAAATCCGCTCTTTTCCTTAAATGCCGCAACCTCCGCCTTTATTTCTTCTCTTATCTCGGCGGATATCGCCTTACCGTCAATTATTTTCGCCATTTTCTTCTCCGTCCTCTGCAGCTTCTTCTGCAGCTTCTTTTTTTATTTCGTTTTCTTTGCTCTCGCCGTCAAGATGATACACGCTTTCGTATTCACCCTC
>JAZNZQ010000164.1:0-3885 GCA_045595035.1 Eubacteriales bacterium
TGTTTGATGCGAATAGCAGAACGAGCATTAGTTTTAATGTTAGCAAAACAGTTTTTATGGGAAAATCGAAAGATTCCTTCGAAGATCTTCAGCAAACGATTTCCACGCAGATAGGTTCCAAGCTTAAAGATTCTTTTGATATAATTGAAAAATTTGAAGTAACAGGAAAAGGTGTTAAGGTTATTTTCAAGGAAGAATTAAAAACCAATGAAGATGCTGTACAGCTCGCCGAAATAGTGGACTGTGCCATTCTGCTTTATTTCGTTGAATACAAGAAATAATCGGAGGAAACTGACTTATGCAAAAGACATTGGACATATCTATCAAGAAGAATGAGATCGGAACGATTGAAGGGGCATATTTCGTGCCTGATGGGAAGTCTTATTCTGCTTATATGAGTAACACAGAATGGGATGCTCTTATCAAAGACATGGAGAGAAACCATGCCTCAGCGTTTGAAGAATACGGTGCAGGTTCCGGTGGAGAGTTAAAGCCCAAAGGAAAATATCCGCCCAAGATGGCTTCGTACGGCTCCTCAAGCAGAATGATCTATAGTTTGTGTAAAGACATTCCGAATTTCCATTTTGAATATCAACTGCCAACGCGAGTTGGCGGAGTGGCGAATTTGGATGGATTTATGGAATCGGACAATGAATATATCTTTGTAGAAGCAAAATGTCGTGAACCTTATGGTGTCAAATCCCATTTGATTGAAAATAAATATCGGGAATTATATAAACATATCAACAAAGACAAGGCATGTAATTTGAGTATCCAAATAGAAAATGTTGATTCAAAAATGAAAGTAATGTTTTCGGTGGGTGAGAATAAGATAGAAAGCTTTGATATCAAGCAAATGATATGCCATTTGCTTGGAATTGCTGTGAAATTATTGAATATTCCAACCGATAAGAGAATTACTTTTTTGTATCTCTGCTATAATCCCAAACTTATTGAAATAGTGGAAGGTAAAAAGAAGGAAAGCGTTTTGACGACATATGATAAAATGTGTGAAGAATGTGATGCTATAGATTTTTGCGGGCTCTTTAAGAGTATCATTATATATTTGAGCGAAGACCTAAAAGTGGGTCGTGCAACGCGGAATGACATAGACAAGATGCTTGCCAACTTCAAGTTTCTGTTATGCGATCAAAGCACTTTTTTAGTAAGCTTGATTAAAACTGATACGCAATAAACGAAGAAAAAGCCAACCCAAAAACTTAAAACAGCCGTTTTTAATAGTGGTTCCACTAAAACCGAAACGAGGACGAAATTATGAAGAAAATACAAAAATCCATACATCCGGACGATGATCTCCATTATGAAAAAATGGGGTTGAAGAAAAACGAGGTCGAGCCCTGGGAGGACGGATCGCGCGTCGACGGCTCGAAGGGAAACTATGAGTGGTGGTACTACGATTCCCACTATCCCGACGGGACCGTGCTCGTCATATTCTTCTTTTCAAAAATGCCGATCGACGTTGACGGGCCGATAAAGCCGATCTCAACGATGGAATTGACCTTCCCCGACGGAAGAAAGTTTTCCGAGGAGGTCTATGCTACGATAGAGGAGAGTCATTACGCAAAGGACAAGTGCGACGTGAAGATCGGTGAGTGCTTTTGCAGAGGTGATCTCAAGCACTACGATGTCGTATTCAAGGGCAAGACGATGAGCGCGACCCTCACGCTTGACGGAACGATACGCGCATGGCGCTCACAGACGGGAAGCATATTCTTCGGTGATGACGAGGAGCATTATTTTGCGTGGCTGCCTGCTATTCCCGAGGGCGCGGCGGTGGCTGATGTTACGTACGACGGCGGTAAGGAGCTTCATCTTGAGGGCTCGGGCTATCACGATCACAACTGGGGAAACATCTCTATGATTAAGCTCATGCACCATTGGTATTGGGGCAGGGCAAAGATAGGGGACTATAAGGTCATTTCCTCTTGGATAACCGCCGCAAAGAAGTACGGCTATAAGGATCACGACGTATTTATGATAGCCAAAAACGGGGAGATAATCGGCGACAACTCCAATCATACACTCAAATTCATGCCCGAGGACAGATATATCGACGGGCACACAGGCAAGCCCGTGTATAATAAGGTCGTATACGAGTACACGACAGAATCGGGCGAAGAGTACCGCATCACGTATGAGCGAAGCGGCGATATCAACAAGACCTGCTTCGTCGACGTTTTGCCGAAGCCGCTGGGGATACTCGCAAAGATGATCGGTTTTGACGGCGGATATCTGCGTTTCGAGGGCACTGCGACGATCGAGAAAAGGGAAGACGGCGAGACAGTCGAAAAGGTCAGCGACCCCGCCGTGTGGGAGCTGATGTATTTCGGCAAATCTTGCGCCGACGAAAAATACAGAGCAAAACAGTAAAAATATGAACCAATACCTAAAAAATCTGAACAAGATCGAATTTGTTATAACATATGCCTGCACGGGTAAGTGTAAGCACTGTTCCGAGGGGGATCATACAAATTGCGGTGAGCGGATCGATCCCGTGATCGCCGCTGATGCGGTGCGAAGGATCGCGGCGGAGTATGATATAAAAACGGTCATGACCTTTGGCGGCGAGCCGCTTTTGTACACGGACGCCGTCTATGCGATCATGAAGACCGCAAGTGAGCTGAATATCCCGGGGCGTCAGGTAATTACCAACGGATATTTTTCAAAGAATGCTGACAAGATACGCGAGGTCGCAGATGGGCTGGCTTTGTGCGGTGTGAACGATCTGCTTTTATCGGTGGATGCATTTCATCAGGAAACGATACCGGCACATGTGGTGAAGCAGTTTGCAGCAGAAGCAAAAGCGTGCGGAATACCGATCCGCCTTCAGCCCGCGTGGCTTGTGAGCAAGACGGATGACAATACCTATAACAGAAAAACGAGTGAGATCCTTGACGGCTTTACGGATCTGGAGATTCCTGTGGGCGAGGGAAATGTCATTTTCCCCGAAGGAAATGCTCTTAAATATCTCGCAAAATATTTCACGGACACTCTTCCCGAAAATTCGTATGTGGAAGATCCACGCGATGTGCAGTGCGTGTCGTTCTCGCCGAACGGCAACATTCTCGGCGGGAATGTCTATGAGCGTGATATTATGGAAATTATTAAGGATTACGCTCCGTAAAGGAGAAATAATGACCAACCAAGAAATATTGAAAATCGCCATGGCGCAATCTGCCGCCGATCTTTGTGCAGCGCCCGATGACTTCGAAAAGAGCGAGAACGTGATCGTCACGTCGCGTGAGAACGATGGCGCGAGGCGGTATTTGAAGCTTCCGTTTTCATGTCAGCTTGTGTCATATGGGAGTAACGTGGTGGCATCGGTGTCCCCCGAATTTCGCGAGATCGCCAAAAATTACATAAACAAATATCCCGTGGAGCATCTATTTGAAACGCCGCATCTGCACGTGCTGAACGATGTGCTGATGGGAAAAGGGCAGAAGATATGCTTTATGGCTGAGTATTTTTTGCCCGACGTGAACGCTCTGCGCGCTCTTGATTGCCCGTATGAATTGCGGATCTTGACACAGACCGATCTTGCCGACCTATACCTGCCCGAGTGGTCGAATGCGCTTTGTAAGGACCGAAAACATCTCGATGTGTTAGGTGTTGGTGCATATGACGGTGGCAGATTGGTAGGCCTTGCAGGATGCAGCGCCGACTCTGATACCATGTGGCAGATCGGTATTGACGTGCTTTCCGAGTATCGTAGACAGGGCATTGCCTCCGCACTCACGAGCCGTCTTGCCATCGAGATACTGAATAGAGGAAAAGTACCGTTTTACTGCGCTGCTTGGTGCAACGTGAAGTCCGTCCGCAATGCTATCCGAAGCGGTTTCCGCCCTGCGTGGGTGGAAATGACGG
>JAZNZQ010000165.1:0-3518 GCA_045595035.1 Eubacteriales bacterium
TGAGATCATGAGACAGAATATGTAAAAAGATTTGCGGCTGTTTGCCGCAAAGCTTTTTATATCAGCATCCGCATTTTTTATCAGGATGATGGATAGAATTTGAACAGAATTCGTTTGTCGGAAAATCCATACACTTAAATATTGCGCAGGGGTCGTTTTCTTCGCTTACAACACATTCTTTGTCGGGAACGCAATACTCGACCGCGTTTATAAGATACTGTGCAGGGCGGACGATTTTAACGACCGAGAAGAATCCGAGTGAGACTGTAAGGAATCTGTCGTCATCATCCTCACAAAGGTTGCCTGAAAGACATCCGCATACTCTTTCGGGAATATCGCAAGCACAGCAACAGCTATTGCAGGAATGCTCACATTTTTCCATTATCTCGCTTCCGAGAACGATAGGATCTACCACCTCTACAACACCGACGGGTGCATTTCTGGGGCACGAGCCGAGCTTGGGTGCAGGTGCACAAAATCCTGTGCTCTCGGGGTCGCTCTTAAATACGTTAACGTTACTTTCACCGCCGTAAAGGATAACTCTTTTATCAACAACTGCAATTCCTTCAAATTCCTGAGGTCTTCCGGGAGCAAGGCATGCCTCAAAGGTTATCTTTACGTAAAAACGTATATAAACCTGATAAAATCCTCGATTAAACTGGACCGGTTCAACCGAAATGTGAGTGTCGGCAACGCAAGCACTCTTTGCGCGCACATTGCATGTGTGATCTATTATTTCTTTACCGTAATCGGTCAATTTTACTCTGACGTCTTCAAAACAGTCCTTATCCTTGCAAGAATCAAGCACGCGGTTTGTTTCTATACATACAGTTTCCTTGCAGGAGTTTTGAGAGCTGTTTTGAGAGCAGAGGCCTCTGTTATCTGCCATAGGATGTTTGTTCCTCCGTATTTGATATATAGGGACAAATAAATTGTCTCCTTTATCAAGTTATGCAGAGAAAGATAAAATGACAAAAGAGCCGCCTATAATGGCGGCTCTTTTTATGTTAAAAATCAAAGATATTTCTTAACGAGGTCGGATGCTTCCTCAACGGGAAGAGAGGATGTCATTACAACATTGAATCCGATCTTAGCAGAAAGTGCGTCAAGCTCCTCTACCATCTTCTCAAAAGCAGCAACATCATTGTTGCAGATCTTAAGAGCAGAGTCGATGAAGAGGTCTGTTACGTCGTGATTGCTTGCAAGAATACCTGCAACAAATCCGAACAAGGACTGAGCATCATCAACAAGATACTGGTCTGTGTCAATAAGTCTTGCCTGATACTTTATATCATATATAAGCTTGCTTCCCTTCTCGATACATACAACCGATCCGCTGGAATTTGCAAGAGTAGTATTTACCATTTCGATAAGAGTTTTTGTTTTGCCGGAGCCTTTTACACCAATAATTAATTTCAACATATTAAGTCCTCCAATTCTGTAATTGACATATTAAGTGTCAACCTTATAAATAGTATACACTATAATTCTGTAAATTTCAAGTAGGAAATTACAATTTATCCCATTCTTTTTTGAAGTTCTTCTCTTTCGGCGTCATAACCCGCTTTTCCAAGCAGAGCGAACATATTTTTCTTGTACGCTTCAACACCGGGCTGGTCAAAGGGATTCACTCCGAGGATATATCCCGAGATAGCGCAAGCACGCTCAAAGAAGTACGCAAGATGTCCAAAAGAACGAGCGCTTCTTTCTTTTACGTCAAGAACGATGTTAGGAACACCACCGTCATTATGTGCAAAGAGTGTTCCGAGCATAGCTGTCTTGTTTACGTAGTCAAGCTTCTTTTCTGCCAAGAAGTTAAGTCCGTCAATATTCTCTTCGTCAAAGGGAATGTCGATCTCGTGAGCCGAGGTCTCTACGTTAAGAACGGTCTCAAATACGTTTCTCATTCCGTCCTGGATATACTGTCCGAGAGAATGAAGATCGGTCGAGAAGATGACCGAAGAAGGATAAAGCCCCTTGTTGTCCTTTCCTTCGCTTTCTCCGTAGAGCTGCTTCCACCACTCGGAGAACATCTGAAGACTGGGCTCATAGCCAACAAAGATCTCTGTAGTCTTGCCTTTTCTCAAAAGAATGTTTCTGAGTGCTGCGTACTTGTAGCAGATGTTGGATTCATAGTCGGGGTTCGAGTAGAGAGTTCTTGCCTCTTGTGCCCCTGCCATCATTTCGTCAATATCGATACCGGCAACAGCAATGGGAAGAAGACCGACTGCCGTGAGGACCGAATAACGACCACCGACATCGTCCGGCACAACGAAGGTCTCGTATCCGCTCTTATCTGCAAAGCTCTTAAGTGTTCCTCTCTTTGCATCGGTCGTAACAAATATTCTGTCCTTGAGTGCTTCCTTACCGTACTTCTTTTCAAGCATATTTCTGAAAAGTCTGAATGCGATAGCCGGCTCTGTTGTAGTACCCGACTTTGATATTACGTTAATACAAACATCCTTACCCTCGCATATCTGCATAAGTTCTGCAAGTGCGCTGGAGCTGATATTATTACCCGAGAAGTATACGTCGGGAGTATCCTTTTTAAGATTGTTGTACAAGGGAGATTTTACAAATTCGATAGCGGCACGAGCACCGAGATAGGAGCCGCCGATACCAATAACAACAAAAACATCGCAGGAATTCTGAATCTTTTTTGCCGCCTTCTTGATCCTTTCAAATTCTTCCTTATCGTAATTTACGGGGAGATCGGTCCAACCGAGAAAATCGTTTCCGGCACCGCTCTTGCTTTCGAGAGTGTTGTGTGCTGAAGCGACCATATCTTTCATATTTGCGACTTCATGATCCGATACAAAATCTTTTAAAAATTTATCATTTAACTTAAGCATTTCTTTTGTCCCTTTCGCTTTTTATATTTTCATTCTTATTATACAACAAAATGGATGATATTTCAATCAGCTTACAAAAAATCTTTCGATCATTTTCAAAAATAATTCACCGAAGCTTATTTTATCGATATTATCTTCCGAAACAATATCAACCTCGCCTATCTTGTTTTCTCCGAGATAAAAGGATACGCTTCCGAGTTTGTCACCCTTTCTTACAGGTGCCGATATCTCATCCGGAACCTCTATTCTTGATTCGATCTTCGATGTTTCCCCTTTGTTTACAAGAGTTGAAAATGAACCGTATGACAGTCTGCACTCATTTACCTTTGCGCCGAGGATCTTTATATTTTCAAGCGAAGCGCCTTCCTTTGAATAGACCCCGTAGTTTGCAAAACCAAAATCAAGGAGCTTCTTTGCTTCTTCATTTCTTGTATCTCTTGTCGGAGATCCCATAATAACGGCTA
This sequence comes from Eubacteriales bacterium, assembly GCA_045595035.1. GTDB lineage: Bacteria > Bacillota > Clostridia > Oscillospirales > CAG-272 > CAYZHW01. Next base: position 3,317 of record JAZNZQ010000165.1, read on the forward strand.
TAAGTTGCATTCCGTCTCGTTTTGCGGTCGCACTCATGCAAAACATTGCCTTTGAAGTGGAGCCGGTCTTCAGACCGTTTGCGCCCTTATAAAATCTCACAAGACGGTTTGTGTTGGTTAACCCGAATGTTCCGTTTCGGATCGTGTCCATCCATATAGAGCTGTATTCAAGTATCTTTTCATGTGCGATCAATGCTCTTGA
>JAZNZQ010000166.1:0-6955 GCA_045595035.1 Eubacteriales bacterium
AGAACGAGCTTGGACTCTTCATCGGGCGAATATTTCTTCTTAAGTGTTGTTTCGTAGAATGCAACTCTTGTTGTGTATCTCGATTCTGCGAACATTGCCTCTGTGAGGACAGCTGTTCTCTCGAGGTCGGAAACTGTGATCGGGATGGAGCATACAGTAAAGTTGTGAACCGTGATCGGGCTGAGTGCGACCTCCTGGCTCTCCTCAAACTTGGGCATTGTGAGAACGCCGATCTCATCGTCTATCTCACGAACCTCGTCGAGGTCATAAAGACCTGCCATTACGAACAAGCTTCTGCCTACCTTGAAGGGGTTGACGTAGTTGGGGTCAGAGCTCCAATCGGAGGTAAGAGCTACGGTGGAGTTATCTCCGAGGATGTTTATCGCCTTTTCAAATACACTCTGGAACTTTTCTGTGTTCGCTGTGAGATAAGGAAGATCATCATTGCCCTTGGAAGCGATCTTCTCACCTGTGGAAGCGATCATTGCATAAGCATTATAGTTCTCTGTAGTAAAGCCCCAAACGTCATTGAAGTCGAGGGTGTTATCGCCTGTTTCCTCGCTTGTGACCGTCTTTGCAAGCTCGTATGCCTTGTCAAGTGTCCACTTGCCGTCAAATACAAGGTCATAAAGATTTTCTACGCTGTGGTCCTCAGCAATTCTCTTGTTGAAGAGTACGCACCATGTACCGTTATCGTCGTTGATAAGAAGGTCGCCTGTTGTAGCGTAAAGGCGTCCACCGATAGAAACCTCTTTATTAAAGTTCTGGTCATACCAGGGCTTTGTGAGGTCAAGTGTCTTGACCTGGTTGAGGTCGTATACGCTCTTGGGAGCCATCGCACCGAGTTTGTTAACAGTAGCTATCGCGAGGTCGATCTCATCGAGCTGAGAGAGGACCATCTGGTTTACCGAACCTGCAACGTCATCGCCATGGATAGTGACTATCTCGATTCCGTACTTATCCTCGATGTAGTTGTTACGCTCAAGCGTAGCATCGTTTATGGGCTCACCTGTTTTTGCCTCGGCTTCAATACCGAGTGTTTCCCAGTGCTGTCTGGGGCCTCTGCAACGAATGCGGTATGTGTAACCGTCATATCTTACGTCGGGAAGATTGGGTTCGATTTTCTCTTTACCCGTAGGCGCATCATCTGTGCCGGGAGCTGCTGTTGCATCGTCGGGTGTACTTGCAGGAGGAGTATTGTTGTTGCAGGATGCAAGCATACCGATGACCATGATGAATGCGAGCAGCAAGGATGTGATTCTGCTGAGTTTTTTCATGATTTTGCTCCTTTGTATATTATTTTTATACGCCAAACTCAAGTTTTTGCGTATTATTGTTTGCATTAATCGTCCACGTTTTGTGTATTATCAAAGTGCGTTACAGTTTCTTTTTGATCGGGGATCTCTGTGTATTTGACTTTGTCGATCCAAGCGCGAAGCCAATGCTCGCTTGGGAGATTTACGCCCATTGTCGAGTTCGCCTCGAAAATGATTCCCTCGATTCTGCCCTCTTTCAAAAGCTCGAGCGCATAATTGCACTGAAGCTCCATATACTCATCGGGCACGGGCTTGCGGTTGCGGAAATCGTACATATAGATGCCAAGGAAGATCTTTTTTCCCTTGTATTTTTTCTCGCATGCCTCAAATCGGTCCTTGAGCATGGGAAGCTCGTCGGAGTTCCATGTCCAGAAAGAGAATCCGTCAACGTAATCAAGCATTCCGGGGATTGGATCCTCGTGCCAATACCAGGTGATGTAGGTTTCCAAGGGGCGTCCTGCTTCTCTTAACTTTTCCTTTGTTGCCTTAAGCATATTGTTGCAGTATTCTACGCGTTCCTCGTAATCCTCTATCTTTTTAAGGTGCGTGGAGAGATCATCTATAAAAACGCCCTCAAGATTGTGATATTCCGAGGCCATCTCGCATATAAAGCTCAGATCGTTTTCGTTGTATTTTCCGTATCTGCAAGCTCCCCATAAGACCTTGTCCATACGGCAGAAGCTCTGCATGTATCCGATCGCTTCCTTGCTGAACGGCGCGGGCTCGTGATCGATCACGACCATGATCATGTTGGGAAGATCGAGCATAAACGCACCCTCTGCGGGCGTGATACGTGATTTGTAGAAATGCTCGGTTTTTACTCCGGGAAGTCCGGGCATAAGAAAAATATCATCCTGATGCGGCCTTACACCGAACATCCAGAACTTATCTCTTGCGATTGCCATTTTTGATATTCCTTTCTTTGATAATTATATTCCGATGAATGCGCCGCTGTTTTTTAGGAGATTTTGCAATTCACTTGTATTGATCTCGCGCGTAGAGCAATTGTTTTTAGCCGCCAAGGCGATCGCGGATCCTGCCGCCTCACCGATACAGCAGACCACGGGCATGATCCTGTACGATGCCTGTGCGCCGTGGTCCGAGGAGATACATCTCCCCGCCACGAGAATATTGGAAGCTCCTTTGGGGATCAAGGCACGGTACGGGATCGTGTAGTATTCTCCCTTCGGGAAATAATAATGGCTGGTTCCGCTTCCTTCGGGATTGTGTATATCAATATCATAATTGCAAGCGGCTATTGCATCCTCAAATTTTACACAATTTCTGCAGTCCTCTTCGGTCAACACGTAATCACCCACGATCATGCGGCTTTCTCTGACACCGATCTCCGCTGCCGTCATCATAAGAAAGCTGTCCTCCAGTCCGTCCGCATGCTTCTTCATAAATTCGTATACCTCATGCACTTGCCGACGGGCGATTATCTCTGCTTCGGTCACTTCTTTGGGCGACACGGGATTCTTCTTTACCACTCTGGTGGTATTGAAATGCAAAACGTTCTTTATGGGTGTCTTGAAAACAAGAATGTTCTCTCTCGGATTTATAAATTCTCCTGCCGCAAGGCTTTTTGCGTACTCAATATTCAACTGTTCCTTGCTTGCGTAGAATTTTTCAACGTCTACGTTTCCAAGACGGAAGCATAAGGTCATCGGCTGGCACAAATTATCCGACGCCCTTCCGAGCACAGTAGGGCATTCTGCAAGATACGAAAGTTGAGCACCACCTGTCGCATCAATAAAATAATCTGCTTCGATACGCATTTCTCCGCTCTTTGCAGCAACCGTGATCGATGAGATCTTCTCACCTCTTTTTTCTGCCTTAAAAATATATGCGTGGAACAGAACGTCAATATTTGCTTTAAGAACCATTTGGTTTAATATGTATTTCAGTTCTTCTTCCAAGAAGCTTTTTCCGCTCATGGCGTTGCGATCTTTCAGCCTGTCACAAATTTCCTTGAATATGCCCGCCGAAAGATCGACACGTTCACCGTCTATTTCGGTCCAATACGGCATAAAAGGATTGACGAGGGAATTTACCGCCGCTCCGCCAAAACAATTTGATTTTTCAACTATCAGAACGCGAGTGCCTGCTCTGGCAGCCGCAAGAGCCGCCGCAACACCGGCAAAGCCCCCTCCGATTACAACAAGATCGTATTTTTTCATTTCACACCTCAAGCTTTTTTCTTTAATTGTAACATTGCTGTAGATGTTTGTCTTGTGCAAAAGATAAAAAAGACTTGTACAAAAGATACTTATATGATATAATAAAGTAAAAAAGTGTAATAGAGATGAGAAAATGCAAAATCTTCAATTTTTGATCGATATGCTTACCAAGGGGAGAAAAATACATATCAGCATATTGGATCTAAATGGCATACTCACCACTCCCTCTACCAAAATTGTTTTTGAAAACGTGATACATTCGAAAAAGTTTTGTGATATTGCAAAGTCTACAGAAAAGGGATTCCATTCATGCATACATTGCAAAAAGCTGGCGAACAGAAAGGCATCCACCACAAAAAAACCGTTTTGCGGCCATTGCATATACGGTATTTACGAAGCGGCTATGCCCGTTATCATAAACGAAACAGCGGCGGCGATAGTCTACGTTGGGAATGCTATTGTAGACATAGATCATACGAGATCCAGAATAGAAAAGGTCTGCCGTCATACGAAGGTCGATCCCGAAAAGCTTTATGAACAAACAAAAGAATGTGAATTGTGCAATGATCCCGATGAGCTTTTGAGAATTGCCGAGATCGTTTGCGATTACATTAAAATGCTGTATGCAAACGAGCCGAAGATGTCTACATCCATGCACTGGTTGGCTTTGGCTCTCAAACAGCATGCCGACCGTATGTACTGCTTTAATCCGACTCTGAAGGACCTCTCCGATATCTATCACAAAAACGAGAAATATATGGGGCGTTTGTTTAAAAAAGAAATGTATATGAGCTTTCACGAATACTGCCTTTTGTTGAAGCTGCAAAAAGCGGAGTCGTTACTGTTGGGAACAAATGATAAGATTCTTGACGTTGCTCTTGAGTGTGGATTCGACAATATTTCATATTTTAACAGAGTTTTCAAGAAGCAATACGGTATGCCTCCGAGCGAATATATCCTATCAAAAAAGGGAAGATAGAATATAATAAAAATGAAAAACAGCACTTGATACCGTATGATATCAAATGCTGTTCTTTTATTCGGGGATCTCTGTATATTTTACTTTTTCTATCCAAGCGCGAAGCCAATGCTCACTTGGAAGATTTACGCCCATTGTCGAGTTTGCCTCGAAAATGATGCCCTCGATGCGGCCATCCTTCAAAAGCTCAAGTGCGTAGTTACATTGCAGCTCCATAAGCTCATTGGGCACGGGCTTGCGGTTGTAGAAATCGTACATATAGATGCCAAGGAAGATCTTCTTTCCTTTATATTTTTCCTCGCATGCCTCAAATCTGTCCTTTAGCATCGTAAGCTCGTCGGAGTTCCATGTCCAAAAGGAGAATCCGTCAATATAATCAAGCATTCCGGGAATGGGATCCTCGTGCCAATACCAGGTGACGTATATCTCCATGGGGCGTCCGGCTTCGCTTAGCTTTTTCTTCGTTGCCTTAAGCATGTTGTTGCAGTATTCCGTGCGCTCTCCTTCATCCTCTATCTTACGAAGCTGTGTGGAGAGATCATCTATAAAAATACCCTCAAGATTCGGGTATTTCGGCGCCATTTCGCAGATGAAATCCAGATCGTTTTCGTTGTATTTGCCGAATCTGCACGCTCCCCAGAAGACCTTGTTCATACGGCAGAAGCTCTGCATATAGCCGATCGCCTCCTTGCTGAAAGGGGCGGGCTCGTGATCGCACACGACCATAAGCATATTTGGAATGTCGAGCATAAACGCGCCCTCTGCGGGGGTGATGCGTGAAAAGTAGAAATGTGCGGTTTTTACTCCCGGCTGCCCGGGCATAAGCCAAATATCATCCTGATGGGGTCTTACGCCAAACATCCAGAATTTATCTCTTGCGATAGCCATAGTGTTGTCCTCTTTTTCTTTTTTATTTGCCTTTGTATGGGAGATCAAAGGTCACGGTTCCTTGTCCGTGTATATAATACTCCTTGAGAGTTTTCTTTCCAAGCAGATATCTGAGGGGAGCCGCACCAGCGTAGGTTGTCTTTTTCAATTTATTAGTCCAACGCTCGGATGATGCGGGGATGAGCGCTACCCAGGGATTGGTTGCATCCATAAATGCGTTGTTTGCGCCAAAGTGGCCGTGGTGGGGAACCTGCAGAATGTCGCACTTGAGATAATTAGGAAACATATCGAGCATGGTGTTGCACGAGTTTTCGGACGCATCGCCCGTGATGAGTATCTTTTGTCCTCCGATCTCGAACATGAAGGTTGACGAGGAGTCGTTGTAGAACTCAAAGGTGTCGGGAAGTGCATCGGCTTGAGTGTAGATGCAGGTCATCTTGAGGTCGCCGAAATACCATACGTCACCCGTGTGGGGCGTGATCTGTGTTACATTTTTTGTTGCTTTGCTGAAATTAGACCATGTCGTCAGCTTTGATCCCGCATCCTTAAGATAATATTCAGCGGGAAAGGAGTAGATGAAGCTTTGTATTTCAACCTTGTCAAAATAATTCTTTGAAAATTCGCTTTGATATGAGCCTGTGTGGTCGCCGTGGTGATGGGTGAAGATCCAAGCCGCAATTACCGGATTGCCGGGGAGAACGTTCAATTCCGCGAGCTTATTATATATAAACTGTGAGCTTTTTTTCTCGTTTCCACCGTCAAATACGATAAATCTGCCGTCATTCAAACGGAAAATATAGCACATTCCGTTCTCCGTGCTTTCGTTTGATATTTTAAGCTGAACGAGCTTGGTGCTTGTTATGGGTGTTGTTTTATTATCTGCTTCAAGCGCGGGAAGAATAACATCCGATGATTCAACTATGATGTTTGTCTGTGAATAGGCGGGGATAAATTGAACGCGCAGAGTTCCTTTTCCGTTGCTTGTATATGTGGTGAAACGGTTGCCGTCAATTTCATTTGCCGTGTATTTTTTATATCCCGCGCCCACAAGCTTTGAAAGATAGGAGTTATATTCATCAAGCGTTGTTTCTTTGATTTTTATGACGTATGAGCAACCGTCAAGCTCAATATCGGATACGCTGTCAAGTCGGCCGCCGTTGTATTCGGGAATGTCAACTATCCAATCCTTACCGTGCTCATATACGCCGATATATTCAAAATATGTGGGGAGAGCATACTTGTTACCGACCTTGAATTCTTCGAGGATGTCGATGAATTTGTACATCGCCTCGTAGGTGGTGAGGAGTCCGAGTCCGGTCACAACAACCTTGTTTCCGACGACCTTTATGGCGTATTCGTTATAATCAAGCTCTGCCTTGACTTCGCGGGTTGCATCGCGGTCGCAGTTGCCGAGTAGTATTTCGTATGACTTTTTTACGAATTCTGAATTCAAAATTATGTCTACCGAGGATTTGAAGTGCAGGGACAGTCGGGAATTGAGTGTCTGAACAAGCTCGGCAGCCATCGTTTTTTCATCGAAGCTGTAATCGTAGTAAGAATATTCGTATCTGTCGGTGAAATTCTTCGTATAT
>JAZNZQ010000167.1:0-2481 GCA_045595035.1 Eubacteriales bacterium
AAAAACGCCCTCCTTTCAAAATCTACACTTATATTATAGTATAACTCAGATCAAAAGTCAATCTATGTCAAAATGATTAATTTTTCTAAAACGATTGAAGAATTTGAAAAAAGTTGTTATAATTAAAGTATATAATATGTATCAGAGGTAAAAACAATGAAAAAGATCACTGCTCTTATTCTCGCCTCCGCATTTCTTTTCATAGTCTGTGCCTGCGGACCGTCCGCGGTGCTTCAAAGTCCCGACAAGGAAGATGCGGCAAGCAAGCTTGAGGCGGCAAAGTCAATATCCGACCAAGAGGCAAGAGACTCGGGCGTATATCTTGAGGACAAGCGTGTCAGCTTCACGGCGGCGGGCGACAATATCATATACACCAGTACCTGGACCGATGCCCGCAATCACGCGGCAAAGAGCGGCTCGGGCGCGGAATACGATTTCAAGCCCATATACAAAAACATAGCCGATCTAATAAAGAATGCCGACATCGCGTATATCAATCAGGAAACGCTCATGACCGGCGGCGCAAACTCTGCGTATCCGTATTTCAACTCTCCGAGACAGCTCGGACGCGATCTTGTCGAGCTTGGCTTTGACGTGGTATCCATTGCGAACAACCACATGCTCGACCAGAGAGATGCAGGGCTTGTCTCTACCATCGATTTCTGGAACACGCTTGACGTAACTCTTGTCGGCGGCTACAAGAGCGAGGCCGATTACAACGACATCCGCGTTATCGAAAAGAACGGAATAAAGATAGCCATGCTTTCCTACACCGAGCACACAAACGGCGTAAAGAAGCAGGGCGATACGGTAGTCGTTCCATATTTTGACGAGGAGACGATAAAGCGCCAGACCAAGGCGGCTCGCGAGCTGGCAGACATTGTCATCGTCGCGATGCACTGGGGTGACGAATACGTACAGAAGCCAAACGCAATTCAAGAAAAGTATGCGGCGCTTCTTGCGGAATGTGAGGTCGATGTGATACTCGGCTCGCATTCGCACTCGCTTCAGCCGATAGTTGAGCTTGAGCGTCCGAGCGGAGCGAAGACTCTTTGCATATACTCTCTTGGCAACTTCCTTCACGCAATGGACCGCGCGGTCAATATGGTGGGCGGTATGCTCTCTTTTGACATCGTAAAGCCGGAGGTAGGCGCTACAAGAGTAGAAAACGTGATACTCACCCCCGTCGTCTGCCACTTCGACAAGACCTGGTTCAACGCGTATATGTACGAGCTTAAGGATTACACAGAGGAGCTTGCGGCAAAGCATTACGTAAGCATGACCCTCTCCCAGATGCGCGCCTTCGTAACAGGTGCAATAGATGCAAAATATCTTCCCGATTATCTTAAATAAGGTGAAAAATGAAAAAGCAAAGATTTGAAATAAAAGGAATGACGTGCGCCGCCTGTGTGGCGCACGTTGAACGTGCAGTATCTTCTCTTGAGGGAGTAAGCGAGATCTCTGTAAGTCTTCTGACCGACAGTATGACGCTCGTCTACGACGAAGACAAGATATCCGAGGAGCTTATATGCGCCGCGGTGAAAAAGGGCGGCTATTCGGCATCGGTCCAGGGCGAGAAAAAGGAAAAGGCCGACAAAAAGGACGAGGACAAAAAGCGCCTTCGCGCTCTTATCCTCTCGGTCGTTTTTCTTGTCTTTCTTATGTATTTTTCAATGTCTCACATGTTCCCCTTGCCGGAATTCCTCTCGCATCCGGTAACGGTAGCAATACTCCAGATGGTTTTTCTCACCCCGATACTTATAATAAACCGCAGATTCATCACCTCGGGCGTGCGGGCTCTCATCTCACGCGCGCCGAATATGGATTCGCTTATATTCGTCGGAGTTTCCGGCTCGGTCATCTACGGGCTTTTCGGCTTTGCAATGATACTTTCGGGCAAGCACGAATACGTGATGGCGCTCTATTTTGAATCGGCGGGAATGATACTCACGCTCGTGTCGCTCGGAAAGATGCTTGAGGCAAGAGCAAGAGGCAAGACGAGTGAAGCAATAGAGATGCTTGCCAAGCTCTCACCGAAGATCGCATCGGTAGAGCGCGACGGCAAGGAGCTCACCATCCCTTCCGACAAGATCGAGATAGGCGACACCGTAGTGATCCGTGCGGGCGAGACCGTTCCGGTCGACGGAACCGTGATCTTCGGCTCGGGTGCGGCGGATGAATCGCATCTGACAGGCGAGAGCATGCCGCAGGACAAGGGCGAGGGGGACCAGCTCTATGAAGCGAGCATACTCTCAAGCGGGTTTGTAAAAATGCGTGCCGAGCATGTAGGCGAGGGTGCATCGCTGTCGCAGATAATACGCCTTCTCGAGGAAGCGGCGGCGTCAAAGGCACCCATTGCCAGAATGGCGGACAAGGTCAGCGGAGTTTTCGTGCCGATAGTAATGGGCATTTCACTTGTCACACTTGCCGTATGGCTTCTCGTCGGCGGCGGTGCCGAGGCGGCTATCCGCGCGGCTATAT
>JAZNZQ010000168.1:0-4132 GCA_045595035.1 Eubacteriales bacterium
ACTCTCGTCTGCAAGGACGGCAATAAAGCCCTCATCGAGAAGCATGGAATGTATGTTTTTCGCCTCTGTGTCATTTTCACAGAGGAGCAGAGTTCTGTATGCGCTTTTTGTATAGGTCTCAAGATCTTCACGCAAAAGGGAATAGTTGTTCGCGTAGGAAACGGTCTGCTTGGTGCTGAATCCAAACAGTCCTGCCATGCGTGAACCCGAGATGCCCGAGGAGAAGGAGTTTGCGTGTACCGTGATATTCTCGGCAAGGAATCTTTCAAGCTCTGCCGCACTCTTCGAATAGTCGGCGTACTTTGCGTTTATCGTGCCGGAGGAGAGCAGCTCCTCCACGGTCTGTGATATCTGCCATTCGGATGCGGTAAGGCGCTCGTTTATGCCGTTCGTTTCTCTGATGAGCACCGCGCCTGCCTTTTCCTTTGCGAAATAATCGAGCAGACATGCCCTTTGCGGATATACGAGTGAAATGTATTTGTCAATGAAATTAAGGTCGAGCCCGCCGTCTATCGAAGCAAGCTCGCCCGATATAGTGTCCTTTGCGCTCTTTGCTTTTGCTGACTTTTGCGCCGATACGAGAGCCGCACGTATCTCTGATTTTGTCTCTTCCGTGTAAAGGACCTCTCGCGCGGGAGGTATTATGACTTCCTCCACGTTTTCGGTAAGTCGTTGTGTGAATATATCGAATATACCCATTCGGTCGACCTCGTCGCCGAACAGCTCGAGTCTAATGGGTCTGCTTCCGTGAACGGTAGTGCCATCCTGCATCAAGAATCTTCCGTAGGGCGGATAGATGTCGACGATGCCTCCGCGAAAAGAGAACTGACCGACACCGCTTACCATATCGACTCTGACGTATCCGGCTCTTACAAGCGAAGCGGAGAGCTTTTCAAGCTCTATTTGCGTGTCGAAGGATATTCTTGAAAATGAATCCGAAAGCACCTCGGACGGTATAGTATACTGGAGCGCCGCATCGGGTGTGGTGATGATGGCATCGAATTCCTTTTCGCTTATCGCAGACAACACATTAAGCCTCTCATGCTCATACTCATGGGAGGCGGTAATGTTATAGAAGTTCAGATCTCGTGTTAAATAGCTGTAAACGGTAAGTCCGAGAGAGGAGAGCGAGGAGGAAAGCCGTGCCGCGTCTTTTTCATCGGGGACGATGATGAGCGCGCCGTTTTTGTATTTTTGCTTTACGTCGCGCACAAGCGTAGCGGTAAATGCGATAGCCGCGCCGCCCGTGAGTCCGCTTGCGTATATAGGAAGCGGCTTACTTTTTCGCACCTCGTCCATTGTCAAGACTAACTGTCTGTACTCGCCGTCAAGCCGTATGCAATCGGTGATAATGTTCATTCTTGTACCTGTATTATTTTTTTGAGTTACATATCTGCATAGCGTCGTCAAGGTCTCCCGAAAGAATCTTTTCAAGTCCCCTGTAAGCTACATCGAAGGTCTCGAAAAGGATCTTCTTGTCCTCGGCGGAGAATTCTCCAAGCACCCATGCCGCCATGTCGTAGTCGGGATGCGGCTTTTGACCGACACCGAATCTGATGCGCGGGAATGCGTCAGAATTCATTCGTGTGATTATAGAGCGCAATCCCTTCTGACCGCCGTCGCTGCCCTTTGCGCGAACACGTATCCTGCCAACGTCAAGATTCACGTCGTCCGACATAACGATTATATTTTCGGGAGCTATCTTATAGAAGGATGCCGCCTCATATACCGCATCGCCCGAGAGATTCATAAGGGTCTGCGGTTTCATAAGCAGCACTCGCTTGCCCGCGACGGTCGCTTCACCGACAAGTGCCTTGAACTTGAGCTTGTTTACCGTGGCACCGCACTTTTGCGATACGTAGTCCATAGCAAGAAAGCCCGCATTGTGGCGCGTGTAAAAATATTTATCCCCGGGGTTGCCGAGTCCCACAACGAGGTGCGTTATGGGGGAGTGCGATTCCGCCGGCTTTTCTATTTTTTTAAAAAGATCGAATATGTTGCTCATTTTTACCTCAGTTAATAAAAGTATACATTAAATTATATAACATTATTGTCGAAAAGTCAAATGCTTTAAATAATTTACAATATCTCGATTGACATATTCTTTTATTTCTATTACAATTAGTATATATCATAACGGAGGTGTTTTTATGAGATCTGCAATGAAGTATACCGTATATGCGTCGGTAAGCATTCTTTTGCTTGCAATTCCTTTTTTGCTTCTGCCGCTTCCTGTCTTTTCCGAGGACGATCTTAATCCTCTTTTATTGCTGTTTATAATAAATCCTCTTGTGCTTTTGCTTCAGGGAATAGTATCCGAGCTTTTTCTCTGCGGAAAGCCGAAATTGGTATATATGATCATTGCTCCCCTTCTCGGGATATTTCTTATGACCGCATTCTATTTTGCGGTGAACAGCGATCCTACGATCGGTTTTTCCGAGATCTTTTCGGTCATCGGTGAGCTTTTCACATACCCGATGACGGTCTTTTCGATAATATACGTTATCTCCCCTTGGCTCGGTATTGCGGCGGTCAAGATATTCAAAAAACTGCGCGTGGTACTGTCGCCATTGTTTAAATACGAAAAATAAAGAGAGCTTTTATGGACTTTATGAATTGTGACAAAAAAATGATCGCCCTTGCTCCCATGGCGGGTATGACCGACAGAGTATTTCGTACTATATGCCGCGAATTCGGCTCGGATTATTCGGTCACCGAAATGGTATCGGCAAAGGCAATGTGCTACGGCGGTGACAAAACTGCTCCGCTTGCTCATATCTGTGCAGATGAGGGACCCGTGGCGATACAGATATTCGGCTCGGAGCCGGATTATATGGCAAAAGCCGCTCGGATGCTTTCGCGCGGCGAGTACAAGGGTTGTACGAGTGAGGCATTGCCGGTCGCAATAGACATAAATATGGGTTGCCCTATGCCGAAGATAGTAAACAACGGTGAAGGAAGTGCGCTTATGAAAGCTCCGGCCCTTGCAGGTAGGATCGTGGAGGCGGTAGTGCGTGCGGTAGACATACCGGTCACGGTCAAAATGCGTACCGGATGGGATGGGAGCCACAAGAATGCGGTTGAATTCGCACGCACGCTTGAGTCGGCGGGCGCGTCGCTTGTATGCGTTCACGGAAGAACGAGAGAGCAGATGTATATGCCGAGCGCGGAATATGAAACGATAGCCGAGGTCAAGGCGGCTGTAAAGATACCGGTCTACGGCAACGGAGACGTTTTCACGGCCGATGACGCACAAAAAATGATAAGGGAGACCGGGGTTGACGGCATTATGATAGGCCGCGGCTCGCTTGGAAATCCGTGGCTTTTTGAAGAGATAAAATGCGTTCTTTCGGGAAAAGAATACAGTATACCGACAGACAGAGAAAAAATTGAGTGCGCTCTTTCTCATCTTAAAAGGTCCATTGCGGTCAAGGGCGAGATAATGGGAATAAAGGAGCTTCGCAAGCAGCTTTCATACTATACCAAGGGAATGAACGGAGCTGCCGCCGCGCGTGACAGGATAAACCACTCCGAGACCTACGGTGAGATAGAGGAGCTTATGCGCTCTTTGTTAAAATGAGGATATAGAAATGTTTTTCATACAGACACTGAATGAAAAATTGAATAAAAAGGATGCCGACCTTGTGCTGGTCAAAGCGGCATCGCGCGGTGATTCTTACGCCTTCGGTGAGCTTGTGAAAAAGTACGAGCGGATGGTGTACAACCTCTCGTACCAGTATTCGGGAAACCGTGAGGATGCCTTTGATATCTCACAAGAGGTTTTTATCAAGGCGTGGCGCGCTTTGTCGACCTTTCGCGGAGACTGCAGCTTCTCAAGCTGGCTGTACAGAATAACAAAGAATACGTATATAGACCTTTCAATGAAGGAATCAAGGCGTGAGCATGTTTCCCTGAACGTTACCGACGATGACGGAGAAGAGAAGGAGCTTGATCTGCCGAGCACGGACGAGAACGTCTCTCCCGAGGCCGTCGCAGAGAAAAACGAGAGGGCACGCGCTCTCCGTTTGGCAATCGCTTCGCTTGGGGAGGAGCATCGAGAGATCATCGTTCTAAGAGAATTCGAAGGTTATTCCTACGACGAGATCGCCGAGATGACGGGACTTGAGCTTGG
>JAZNZQ010000169.1:0-2623 GCA_045595035.1 Eubacteriales bacterium
TCTCTTGTTGTTCAATTTTCAATGAGCTTTGCCTCCGCGCTGCTTGTCTTTCGACCCGCTCTCGCTGACAGCTTGCATATTATATCACACCCCTACACCCTTGTCAATACCTTTTTTCAACTTTTTTTAAACTTTTTTTGAGTTTTTTTCAACCTGATTTCACTCCCACAACATCTTGTATTCAGTAAGTTTCCTAACCACAAGACCGTTAGATTTTGCGTTTGTATTTCCTTTTGATTATCCTCATTTTCTTACTGATTTATTCTGTTTTTTCTGATTTTCATAAAAAAATCCGATGAAGCAGCAAATACTCCATCGGATATTTTTTGTTATCATTTAATTTCTGAATGTGATGAGCACGGAATCGTGGGCACACCGCCGAAGCTGTCGTAGAAAGGGGTGTCGTGATCATTTTCATACTTCACGAGATCCTCTTCTCTTCTGAAATCGGGTATATCATAGGGAACGCCGTTCTGAAGAAGGCTTCTGTGACCGAGGATGGCAACGGAAGACATAGCGGTCGCCTTATAAACATCAAACACAGCCTCACGCTCGCCTCTGATAGCGGCGAAGCAGTCACGGACCGCACCGTAGTCGCTTCCCTCATGGCTGGCAGTTTTGAGGATCTCCTCATCGGGATCATTCCACTCTGCCGCATAGAGGTTATGCTCCTCGAGCCCTTCGGGAATACTGCCCTTGTCGTAGGTGAGCATGATCTTGCCTTCCATACCGCGGACATTCTCGATCTGTCCCTTATCACAGCAATATCTGTAACCCGAGACATGACCGCCGAATCCCGAGCATCCCGTCACTCTGAATACGGAATCGTCATCGTTGAGAGTGGTGATGATAGCCGCACGGTCCTTCACCTCGGGACCTGCCATATCGTCACCCTGGGGGAAATAAACAGGCATTGCAGTAACTCTCTTCGGAACAGCTCCGGTAACATACATAAGAGGACCGATGGAATGTGTTATATAATATGTACGCGGGAGACGGTTGCGCCAGTGCTCCTTGGTGGGACGAAGATAATTCGTATCATTGGGCTTGCCGTCGATGATAATGGGATGATTGTACTCGCCCTCGCAGAAAAGCGCCTTCCCGAGACTTCCGTTACGGTAAACACGGGCTATCTCCTGGTGTGTCTTGCAATAAGGATAGTTTTCGAGAAGCTGATATATTGCCTTGCTCTTCTGCTGTGCGCGGACAAGTGCAACTCCCTCAGCCATAGTAGTATTGCTGAGGCACTCGCTGATTACGTTTATTCCTTTTTCGAGAGCTTTGATGGCACACTTTGCGTGCTCGTTAAAGAAATTTGCGATAAACACCACATCAAGACCCGGGTGATTTATAAAATCTTCAAATTCGGTGTAGACGCCGCAATCCTCGCCGTAGATCTCCTTGAGCCCGAAAAGCTCTTTTTCTTTTTTCTCGCAAAAGGCAACGATCTTTCCGCCGCAGTTCTGGCTGTTGCCCACAAAGGCTCCGCCGCGTCCGAGACCGAATATACCGACTCTGAGTTCTTTTTTCATACTTATATCCATACCTTTCTTGGATTTGTAGCGTTTTAATTATATCATATAATTATCTGTTGCGCCACCTAAGATAACAAAAAAACAAAAAAATATTGCCGCATTCAAGACTGCCCGCATATTACCTGCCGGATGTACCAATAATATATGTATATTTGCGCGGAGGTTTCAGATGGTAACGGTATTTTTCAGAACACTGATAATGTATTTTGCCCTTGTCACCGCGGTGCGTCTTACGGGAAAACGGCAGATCGGAGAGCTGCAGATCTCGGAGCTGGTCGTGACCTTCATGCTGTCGGAGCTTGCAGTGCTTCCGATCACAGACAAAAGTCTGCCGCTGTCGCACAGCGTTATTCCGATCACGCTTCTTTTGTCCCTTGAGGTAGTGTTCTCGTTTATTCAGACAAAAAGCATTGCCTTCCGAAAGTTTTTCAGCGGCGGTCCAACGGTACTTATCGAAAGAGGCGAGCTTAAAGCAGAGGAGCTTCTAAAAAACCGTATTGACCTTGAGGAGCTTCTCGGGGAGCTTCGGCAAAAGGGAGCGTTCAGCATTTCCGATGTGGAATATGCTTTTCTCGAAGAAAACGGCAAGCTTTCCGTGCTTACAAAAGCTTCTGCATCTCCGTTCACTCCCGAGCAGATCGGTTTTCCCGTGACTGAAAAGGGCTGTGCCCATGCCGTAATCGTAGACGGGAAGTTCAACTGCGCGGCTCTCACATCGGCTGATTTTTCCGCATCTCGCGCCGAAAAGCTTCTGTCAAAAGAGAAGCTCTCGAAAAACGATGTGTTCCTCATGACCGTAGACGATGCGGGAAATGCGTTTATCATCGTCCGAGACCCCGAAAAGCCATGCAGCGTGTCGCGGCAGATAAGTATTACGTCAAAAGGAGCTGACAAATAAATGAAAGAATTTATCGGGGCCGTGACAGCACTTCTTTTATGCGCATCCGCCGTGATCTTCTCTTTTTTCTATACCGCCCGTTCCATTGACGGAATAAGAGAATCTCTCGAAGAGCTTCCGCTCACAATTGATGAAAATATAGATAAAAACACATCCGAGAAATACCTCGGATGTGTAAGTGAGAGTATTG
>JAZNZQ010000170.1:0-16044 GCA_045595035.1 Eubacteriales bacterium
GCTTTTTCATAATTTGTCTCCCTTCGGTTCTTCAAACAAGGCGAAGCCAATCATAACCTTCGTTCAGAGTTATGAATTTGGCTTCGCCAAAGGTTATGATATGACCGTTTCTGCGAAACGATCATAAACAACTTGGGTAGAGCTCAAGTCCGCAAGCACGAACCTCGTCCTTGAAAAGGAACTTGATGGGTTCGACAAGCTCGAATTTAAGGTCATCGGGAAGTCCGCCGACGTTGTGGTGCGCCTTTACGCCCTTGACAGTCTTTGTTCCGCTCTCGATAATATCGGGATAGATAGTACCCTGCGCCAAGAAGTCGATACCCTCGAGCTTTCTTGCCTCTTCTTCAAATACGCGAATAAATTCAGCGCCGATTATCTTTCTCTTCTTTTCGGGTTCAGCCACGCCCTCAAGTTTGCCGAGGAAACGGTCTGTGCCGTCAACGTATGTAAGGTTTGCGTCAAGTCGGTTCTTAAAGACCTCGATGACCTGTTCGCTCTCGCCCTTACGCATAAGTCCGTGATTTACGTGTACGCAATAAAGCTGCTTGCCTATCGCCTTGATAAGGAGCGCCGCGACGACCGATGAGTCAACACCGCCCGAGAGTGCAAGAAGCACCTTGCGATCACCCACCTGGGCGCGGATCTCCTCAACTCTGTCAGCAACAAAGTTCTTCATATTCCAATTCTTCTCTGCCTTACACTCTGTGAAAAGGAAGGGCTCGAGCATAGCTTTAAGCTCCGAGTCACACACGGGCAGAGTCTTTGTTCTGTCCTTGTGACATATATCGAGCACGGGAACACCTGCGCTGTAAACATGTGCCCCAACGTCGATCTCGACGCCGTCAACAACACGGTTCTTACCGCCGTTGATAATGATTCCTTTAAGATTTTTCATTGCAGAGAGTTCGTCCGCGGTTATGTCGTGCGCGAGTATCTCGCTGTACACGCCCATCGAGCGGATAACTCTTGCAAGGCGCGAGTTCTGCTCGCTACCGAGGTCAAGTATGAGAATAAGGTCCTGTGTCATAAGATCATCTCCTAAATTAATAAGAATACAGATATATTTTAGCAGAAAACAGATAAAAACGCAATATTCTCAGATAAAAAATTTCAATTTTTTTACATTTTTCTATTTGGAAGCATGATCCCGGTACTGACCAAAAAAACATCTTCACATAATATGTGTTAGTAGGAGGTGTGTTTTTTGTATCCTTTTGTTGGATGCTCCCCGATATTGCTTGCCCTTGCGGCTACGCTTTTCTGTTGGTTTATGACCGCACTCGGCTCAGCATCCGTATTTTTCTTTAAAAAGATCGACCGCACGCTCTTTTCTCTCGTGCTCGGTTTTTCATCGGGAATAATGGTCGCGGCAAGCTTTTGGTCTCTGCTCTCCCCCGCACTTGAGCTGTCGGAGGGCGGCCGTATTCCTTCATATATAATAGTGTCATCGGGATTTCTTGTCGGTGCGCTCTTTACGCTTGCAAGCGATGCGGCGCTCGAAAAGATGCAAAATGCAAGCGCTCTGCCGCCGACAAGAAAAAAGCTGACCATGCTCATGGGAGCGATAACCGTCCACAACATCCCGGAAGGGCTTGCGGTAGGGGTAGCGTTCGGTGCGCTCGGTGAGAATATGAGCAACGGCGCACTTGCCGCCGCAGCATCGGTCGCACTTGGCATCGCATTGCAGAATTTTCCCGAGGGTGCCGCGGTCTCGATCCCGATGCGTGAAGTGGGCGTGAGCCGTGGCAAAAGCTTCTTTTTCGGTCAGCTTTCGGGAATGGTCGAGCCGATCGCGGGCGTACTTGGCGCCCTGCTTGTCGGATTTGTCAGTCCCATTCTTCCCTTCGCACTCGCTTTTGCCGCCGGGTCTATGATGTACGTCGTAGCGAAGGAGCTCATCCCCGAAGCAAACGGTCTATCGCGCGCATATCTTCCCACGCTCGGCTTTCTCGTCGGCTTTTGTATAATGATGATAATGGACACTGCACTCGCATAAAAAAAGTTGCGCCTTGGCGCAACTTTTTTAATTCAGTTTATAATCGGGATCGAAAACATTCGTTGTGACCTTATAATACTCTTTGCCGCCGCGAGATGCACTTGCGGATATGACAACACCGTAGTCGAGGTGGATCATATACTCCTCGGTATGATCGGTATCGGCGTATCTGAAGCTCACAAGGATAACGTTGTCGGTCTGCTTACGTATGATCTCCGCCTTTGCATCGGTAATGACGGTCGCCCCGTCCCCCGCCGAGCCGTTTTCGTACTCGGACAAAAGCGCTTTTATATCCTCTATAGGCGTGAGATAATTCTGTCCTTCAAGCGACATACCGCTCTCAGCCCCGAAGCGCCTCTCTTCACCTGTGATCTCATCGCGCACGGTATACTCTTTTCCGTCGAAGCTCACCGAGCTTTGCATTACGTTACTGTTTCTCACCGTCATCGACCACTCTTTGCCCGATTTTATCACAAAAATGTTCTTTATGACCGTATCATCACCCGAAGTGTAGCTGACACTGTATGCATGATAATAGCTGTCGGCAACGGGTGATGCCGCGAGCATGGCTATCGCACTCGCATTGTCGATATCGGCGCTCTCGTATCCGCCCTCATTTTTTTCAAGCAGCTCAATAAGCTCTTTTATACGTTCGCTGTGTCCTGTCGACGGCGGGTCTTCATTTTTTTCAAAAAGCGAAGGAATAAACTCTATCACATCCATAAAATCCATTTTATAGAGTGAAAATATGATAAGTGAAAAAAGCAATATCGCCAAAACTATCAAAACGACCGTTTTCGCCGCTCTGCGCTTTCTTTTTTTACTCATTTGATTCCTCTTCCTTTTTTTCTTCTGTCGGCTCTGTATCGTCGTACATTCCCGTCAGGCGTCTGGTCTTCTCATTTGTAAAGAGAACAGACATAAGTATAAACAAAGCAAAACCGACTACCGCAATAAGCGCAGTCTTGTAGAATTTCTCATGCGTGAACATTACCGCGGATATACCGAGTATTCCGCACACCGCATAGAGTATACGCACGCTGTATTTCTGTCCGAAGCCCATCTTCATAAGCTTGTGGTGTATATGCTCTCCGTCTGCGGCAAACGGGCTCTCTCCTCGGAGAAGACGTCTGATTATCGCAAACAGGGTGTCGAAGAGCGGAAGTCCGAAAATAGACAGCGGGATAAGGAATGAGAGCACCATATGTGTCTTGAATATTCCCTCTATCGAGAGTATGGACAAGGTATAGCCCAAAAACAGCGCGCCGGTATCTCCCATAAATATCTTTGCAGGATGATGGTTGAAGGGAAAGAATCCCGCACAAGCACCGACAAGTATCGCGGTAAGAAGCGCCCATGCCGGCTGGCTCGATATAAGCGCGACACAGAAAAGCGAAAGCGAGCAGATTATTGAAACTCCGCAGGCAAGACCGTCAAGTCCGTCGATTATGTTTATGGCATTTGTAAGTCCGACTATCCACACAACGGTTATCGGTATCGACCAAATGCCGAAATTGATATAGGTCCCGAAGAAGTTGATGTAATCGATCGTAACGCCCTGATATACCGCAATGAATGCAACGGCGATCTGGAATATGAGCTTTATCCAAGCATTGAGTCTGAATACGTCATCAAGCACGCCCATGCAAACGAGCACAAGCCCTCCGAACCATATAGTGAGCATCGTGGGATTGACCTCGCAGAATGCAAGCGTGGTTATTACAAATGCAAGAAATATTGCAAGTCCGCCTATTCTCGGTATCGGCTTTTTGTGCATACGGCGTTCATCCTCGGGCACGTCTATCGCACCTATCTTGAACGCAAGCACGCGGACTATCGGTGTCATCGTAAACGAGAGCAATGCGGCGCAAAGGACCGCCACAAAGCCGTAGATAAGCGATGAGTAATCCATAAATACCCCCAAATGATCAGTTAAGAGTAAAACCGACCTTCTTCTTTACTTTTGTAAGAGTCTTACGTGCGAAGTAGGATGCCTTCTCGGCGCCCTCCTTCATTACCGATTCAAGATATGCCTTATCAGAGAGCACCTCATTGTATCTCGCCTGAACGGGTGCGAGTGCATCTGCACACGCCTCACCTACGGCAAGCTTGAAGTCTCCGTAGCCGCATCCCTCGAATTCGCGCTCGATCTCAGCCGGGCTCTTACCCGTGAATGCGCTGTATATGGTAATGAGGTTGTTTATTCCGTCCTTTCCCTCTGCGACCTTGATCTCAGAGCCGGAGTCTGTCACTGCGCGCTTAAACTTACGGATGATATCATCCTTGGAGTCAAGGATGTGAACGATGGCGTTCGGATTCTCGTCCGATTTGCTCATCTTCTTTGTCGGCTCGGCAAGCGACATTATCTTCATTCCGGTCTGAGGAATGTAGGGTTCGGGAATCGTAAATGTCTCGCTGTACGCCTGGTTGAATCTCTGTGCGATATCGCGTGCAAGCTCAACGTGCTGCTTCTGGTCAACACCGACGGGAACCATGTCCGTCTGATAAAGAAGGATATCCGCCGCCATAAGCGTGGGATACGTGAATAGTCCCGCGTTTATGTTGTTCGCATGCTTCGCGCTCTTATCCTTGAACTGTGTCATTCTCGAAAGCTCACCGAACATGGTGTAGCAGTTGAGTATCCAAGAAAGCTCTGCGTGAGCGGGCACGTGCGACTGAACGTAGAGAGTCGCCTTCTTGGGGTCAAGTCCGCATGCAATATAGAGTGCGAGCGTCTCGACAGTTCTCTTTCTGAGGTCTGCGGGCACCTGACGCACGGTTATGGCATGCATATCCACCACGCAGTAGAAGCATTCGTATTCATCTGTAAAGGAAGCGAAGTTCTTTATCGCTCCGAGGTAGTTTCCTATAGTGAGGTTTCCGCTCGGCTGTACGCCCGAGTAAGATACCTTTCTGTCATTCAACATAGCTTTCAGTTTCCTTTCAACATTTTTTCGGCAACGCGAGCGAGCCGCTTTACGCCCTCGACTATCTGTTCATCGGAGGGAGTGGAGAAATTGAGTCTGAACGAATTTGAGGGGGCTTCGGTATCGCAGTTGAATGCAGTACCCGCAACGACCGCCACCTTTTCGGCAAGGCACTCGCGCACGAAGCTCATCATATCGACCCCGTCGGGGAGCGTACACCAGATAAAGAGTCCGCCCTCGGGACGTGTGAATTTTATCTGTTTCGGAAGATACTTGTCAAGAGAGTCGAGCATAAGCGTGCTCTTCGCTCTGTAAAGGTCACATATCTTCTCGATATGTGCGTCTATGTCGCACTCGCTCATAAACTTGTAGCAGAGCATCTGGAAAAAGATGTTTGTGTGCACGTCCTCGCTCTGCTTTGCGACTACCATCTTCTGTACGACGGCATCGGGAGCACAAACGTAGCCCACGCGCATACCCGCCGAAAGGATCTTCGAAAAGGACGAGCAGTAGATAACAAGTCCCTCGGTATCCATACTCTTGAGAGTGGGAATATCCTCTCCGAAGTAACGAAGCTCACCGTAGGGGTTGTCCTCGAGTATCATTATCTGATATTTCTTTGCAAGCTCGTATATCGCGCATCTCTTCTCGTAGGAGGTTGTAACGCCCGACGGATTCTGGAAGGTCGCAATGATATAAAGAAGCTTTGCATTCGGTGTATTCTTAAGTGTTTCTTCAAGTGCCTCAATATTTATGCCGTCATCCTCCATGGGCACGCCGACAGTCACAGCACCGTTTGAGCGGAAGGAGTTGAGCGCACCGATAAAGCTCGGATTCTCGCAGACAACAACGTCTCCCTCGTTACAAAACACCTTGCATGCAAGCTCAAGTCCCTGATTTCCGCCCGAAACGATAATGGTCGAATCGGAATACGCATCACCGCGCTCGACACTCTTGCCTATCGAAAATTTCTCATAAAGACGGCTCGCGACCGCCTCGCGAAGAAGGGGATATCCCTCTGTCACGCTGTACTGAAGGGCGGCTGTAGAGCTATTTTTGAATATATCCTCGGAAAGGCGGGAGAGCTCTTGTACCGGGAAAGAATCGGGAGAGGGATTTCCGCCCGCAAACGAAATTATCGAGGGGTCGGAGAGATGCTTGAATATCTCACGTATTGCCGAGGGCTTTAGTTCTTTTATCTTATTTGAAAAGTTATATGTCATACGGTTCACCTCATATAAATATCTTCATAATACATTATTCTATCACATAAATACCTTTTTTTCAAGTGTTTGTTTGCACACTTGACAGAGCCATCGTTTTTGGTGTATCATAATATAAGAAAAAACAAGGAAAGCGAGAATAAAAAATGCCCGAGCTTCTCTCCCCCGCGGGAAATTTTGAAAAACTGAAATCAGCTCTGCTTTACGGTGCCGATGCCGTATACCTTGCAGGTAACACGTTCGGAATGAGGGCAGCAGCCGACAACTTTTCGATAGATGAGCTTCGTGAGGCGTCAAGATACGTCCACGAAAGAAATAAAAAGATATATCTCACGGTAAACACGATGCCGCACGAGCACGAATACCCCGCTCTTCGCGAATATCTCACGGCGCTTCGCGATATCGAGATCGATGCAATGATCGTAGCGGACCTCGGCGTGTTTATGCTTATACGCGAGATACTTCCGCATATGGAGATACACGTATCCACACAGGCGAGTGCAGTCAGTGCCGCCGCCTGCCGCGCATATCACGACCTCGGCGCAAAAAGAGTCGTACTCGCACGCGAGCTTACGCTTGAAGAGATAAAGGCAATACGCAGAGGTATTCCCGACACGCTCGAGCTTGAGGCATTCGTCCACGGCTCGATGTGCGTTTCCTACAGCGGACGGTGTATGCTCTCGAATGCGCTTACCGGCAGAGATGCAAACCGCGGACAGTGCACACAACCCTGCCGCTGGAATTATATAATTACGGAAGAAAAGCGCCCCGACACCCCTTTTCCCATCGAGCAGGACGAAAACGGCGAGACATTTATTATGAGCTCAAAGGATATGTGCACGGTCGAGCACATCCCCGAGCTTATGACAAGCGGTATCGATTCCTTTAAAATAGAAGGCAGAATGAAGAGCGAATATTACACGGCGCTCGTCACTAATGCCTACCGCATGGCAATGGATG
The DNA here is from genome assembly GCA_045595035.1 of Eubacteriales bacterium. GTDB lineage: Bacteria > Bacillota > Clostridia > Oscillospirales > CAG-272 > CAYZHW01. Next base: position 7,107 of record JAZNZQ010000170.1, read on the forward strand.
CATACACCGCATCCCCCGAGACATACGTCTTTGACCGTCGCATACTGCGCGAGCTTGACGGTGTGTCGCACAGAGAGTATTGCACCGGATTCTATTTTGACGACCCGAAGACCGAGGCAAACCTCTCGACCGTCCAGGGATATCTTCGAGAGAAGGCATATCTTGCACGCGCGACCTCATATAGTGAAGAGGACGGATATACCACCTTTGTACAGCGCAACAAGCTCACGGCGGGAGAAACGGTCGAACTTGTTTCCCCGGGCGAAGTCGGACGCGAATTTACAGTCGAGCAGATACTTGACGAGGGCGGAGCCGAGATCGAATCGGCACCGCACCCAATGATGGTATTCAAGATAAAGGTTCCCTACCCCACGCACGAGGGCGACATACTACGCTCGAAAGGAGACTGATATGGCAACTTTCATTGAAATACTTAAGACCGTCCTTCTCGGAATTGTTGAAGGGATCACGGAATGGCTCCCCGTAAGCAGCACAGGACACCTGATACTTGTAAACGAATTCCTCAATCTCAACGTAAGCAGCGATGCCGCCGTAAACAACGCGTTCATCGAAATGTTTGACGTGGTCATCCAGCTCGGCGCTATCATGGCGGTCGTTGTGATATTTTGGAACAAGATCTTTCCCTTCGGCAAGAAGAATAACGCTCATCCGTTAAGTTCCGACGGCTTTGGTGCATACGTCAAGACAGATATTTTCGCAATGTGGTTCAAGGTGCTTGCCGCCTGCATTCCCGCCGCGGTCATCGGACTTCTCCTCGACGATTTCATAGATGAGCATTTCTATAACCCTTGGGTGGTAGCCATCGCGCTCATACTCTTCGGTATTGCGTTCATAGTTATTGAAAACCGCAACAAGAATACGACGGCAAAGGTTACCGCGATCGATGCTCTCACGTACAGGGCGGCATTTATAATAGGTATATTCCAGCTTATCGCGGCGCTTTTCCCCGGAACGTCACGCTCGGGCGCAACGATAGTCGGCGCACTTCTTATAGGAATATCGCGTACCGTTGCCGCCGAATTCACCTTTTATCTTGCCGTTCCCGTAATGTTCGGCGCAAGCTTACTAAAGCTGCTAAAATACGACGGCGGCTTTACGCTGACACAGCTCGGCATTCTCGGTATCGGAATGCTTACGGCGTTTATCGTATCGGTATTCGTCATCAAATTCCTTATGGACTATATCAAAAAGCATGACTTCAAGGTGTTTGGAATATACCGCATCGCGCTCGGCGTTTTAGTTCTTTTATACTTTTTTGTAAAAAACACTTGACAAACACTTTTTCTTGTGATATAATGCCAATGTTATTCCGAAGACAGTAGGTTACGTTAAAAGATGTTTCGAGCATCTTCCCTACCGAGGAGAGCTTATAATACTTATGTGTTTTAATCTTTCTTCGATAGCGTGATCCTGTCGAAGAAAGATTTTTTTATCTTTAACCAGGAGGTGAAATCCATGCCCAGTAATGCAATTCTCGAACAGAAGAAACAGTTGGTAAACGAACTTGCAGACAAGATCAAGAACGCCGTATCCGGTGTTGTTGTAAACTATCAGGGTATCACCGTTGAAGAAGACACAAAGCTTCGTGCGGCTCTCCGTGCAGCAGGTGTTGAGTATACGGTCATCAAGAATACTTTGACAGGCAGAGCTTGTGACATCGCAGGTTACTCCGATATGAAGCAGTACCTCACAGGTATGACAGCAGTTGCTATAAGCGCAGATGACGCTATCGCTCCTGCTAAGATACTCAAGGAGTACGCAGAGAAGATCGAATCATTCAACATTCTCGCAGGTTTCATTGACGGCGGTGTTATCGACGTTAACGCTGTTAACGAACTCGCTAAGACTCCCTCGAAGGAAGTTCTTATCGCCAAGTTGCTCGGAAGCTTGCAGTCCCCGCTTTACGGACTCGCATACGTGCTTCAGGGTAAGATCGACAAAGAAGGCGGCGTAGCTGAAGAAGCTGCAGCAGAAGCTTAATTGTCACAAACAAAAATAAAAAAACAAACTAAAAAAATTATTTACATTCAGGAGGTAAATTAAAATGGCTACAGAAAAGACCACACAGATTTTGGACGAAATAAAGGCACTTACAATACTCGAGCTCGCAGACCTCGTTAAGGCACTTGAGGAGGAGTTCGGTGTATCCGCAGCTCCCGTTGCAGTTGCAGCAGCTCCCGGCGCAGCAGCTCCCGCAGCAGCTGAGGAAAAGACAGAGTTCGACGTTGTTCTCGCAGACGCTGGTGCTTCCAAGCTCAACGTTATCAAGGTTGTTCGTGAGATCACAGGTCTCGGACTTAAGGATGCTAAGGATCTCGTTGAGGGCGCTCCCAAGACAATCAAGGAAGGCGTTTCCAAGGATGAGGCAGAGGCACTCAAGAAGCAGCTCACAGAGGCCGGCGCAACAGTTGAGGTTAAGTAATTCAACTTATACCAACATAGAAAAAGGAACCGAAATTCGGTTCCTTTTTTTATTTTCAGTTAATTTGAAGACTATACTTTATTACGTATTGTTCCATGTGTCATCAAAAACCTTTCTTTCAACATATGCCATCATAGTATTATTCCTCCAAGCATGTCCTGCAACGAACAAGAATACAGCAGCATATGAGATCAAAGGCCGTTTTAAAAAAACACCCGTTGCAAAAACGGCAATGATCGCCATCCCAAAGCAACACATGGAGGCAATATGTTCTTTAAGCCATTTCTTTTTGTAAAACTCAATTTTTTCTTTTAATGTAAAGCTGCTTGATTTGATGGTCTGAATAAGATTATCCTCTGACGCCGCTTTGTATTCTTCAGAACTCAATCTCTTGCCACACAGTAATTCATTAACACTAACGTTAAATAAATCGCTCAAAGATAACAGCATTTCTGCGGGCGGCAAATACCTTCCCGTTTCCCAGCGCGATACGGTCTTATTTGTTACGCCAAGTATTTCGCCCAGTTGTTCTTGGGAAAGCATATGTTCCTTTCTGAGTTGAGCTATGAACTTCCCTATTTCTATTAAATTCATTTGATACACCTCCAAAATGAATAATAGCAAACATTTGCTTCGCCGTCTTTACCACAAACAGCGAATCATTAGACATTCTGCAGAAAATATCCTATGTTTTACATATACCAACCTGACAACTGCTTGTATCTGTTGTCTTTTACAGCGAGAGCAGAAAGTCTCCGAGCGTTTTTGCTATTATCGCGTGACCCGCATCGTTGAAATGAAGCCCGTCATCGGTGTACTTCTCCCTGTGTTCGGGAATATTCGGGTCGATGGGAAGCTCGCGATAGAGGTCAAGCACGGGTATGCCGCGCTTTTCTGCCGCCGCCTTTATTATGTCAACATAGAATATAAGCGGCATAGCATCGGGCTTTTTCATGGGACGCGCCGAGACTGTTTCATCCGAAACTCCCCTTAAGCACATACGCGCAGGGGTCATAAACACAACCGTCTTACCCGCGTATCTTTCAAGCAGAAGATCCATAAGAAAGTTCACGCCGCCGCAGAAGGTCGCGGGAGTCGTATCATCCGGCGTGCCGATATATGCATCTCCGTGGATGTAATCGTTTACGCCGCCGTATACGACGATAATATCCGCATCGGGGCAAAGGTCGTATGCCCTTCCGCAAAAACAAAGATCGTACCGCGGCTTCTCGCTCGGCGCGCTCTGATGAGCTATTCTCGTACCGCCGATACCGTAATTGTACGTTGCGGCAAGAGAGTACTCGCGGCGAAGCACGTTGTCGTATCTGCAATTCTCGACATCATTCACACCAACGCCCTCGGTAATACTGTCACCGAGAAGATCTATGATCTTACCCTTGATATCCATAAAAGTACCTCTTATTACATTTTATTACTTTATCATACGTCCGCGATCGGTCCGAGTACAACGTCGGACATGCCGGTATCATAATCGTAGGATGCAAGATACTTCTTAAGTCTTACCAGATCCTTGTTATCGATGATACCGTCGCCGTTTGCATCGGCACCGCCGTTCACCGTTTCACTTGACACACCTGTATCAAAATCGAATCCCGCAATGTATTTTTTGATCCGCACCAGATCCTTGTTATCAACAGTTCCGTCTCCGTTTGCATCGCCGTAGATCACATCGTCCGCCGATACGAATACAAGCTCATAAGTGCCGCTTGCAGTATATGCACCCGCATAAGTATCCCAATGCTCCCCCTTCACAACCGAGTTCCATTGGCGTTCGCTACCGATAAATCTTACCGTCGAAAGCATATCGGTGCCGAAAAATGCGTTCATATCTATCAACGACACACCCGACGGAATATTAACTATCGATAGCATGCTGTATGAAAATGCCTGAGGCGCGATCACGGATACCGACTCGGGAATAACGTATGCATTTTCTGCCATTCCCTTCGGATACAGCAAAAGCTCGGTACGGTCCTTGTTGAACAAGACCCCATCCAAAGCGGAGAAGTATGCATTACTTTCATCAATGTAGACATCAGATAGCGATGAGCAGTCTCTAAAGCTCAACGGATGCAAATAATTCAAGCCGACGGGCAAGACTGCGTTTGCAAGAGAGGTACACGCTCCAAAGGCATTCTCTCCTATATATATTACGCTGTCGGCAATGCTCACGCTTGTGAGATTCACACAAGCATCAAACGCATATCCGCCGACAGATGTCACTCCGTCACCTATGATCACCGTGTTTATTTCATCTTTTCGGTCGTTCCACGGCGGGGCTATCACCGAATCCGGCTTGTAATCGTACATCGCGCCTGTGCCCGATATCATAAGATTGCCGGCCCAATCTATCGACCAGGTAAGTCGGTCTCCGCACAAGCCCGAGGACGATGCGGAAAAAGTAAAGTTTGTAAATACGACCTCAAAGGTTCCGTTTTCGGTATCGGTGCCCGAAAGCGAAGCCCATGAGCTTGCCTTGTTTATTTTGTTCCAGGTTTTATAAGTTCCGTTAAAGGTAAGTGCTTCAAGCTCCGCACAACCCGAAAATGACCAATCCGACAGTTCCTTTAAACTGCCCGGAAGTTCGACCGTCTTAAGCGAGGTGCAGTCCGAAAAAGCACTGTGCCCTATATACGACACGCCGTCGGGTATGACAACGTTTGAAAGATATCTGCAGCCGTAAAAAGCTCCGTCTCCGATATGTGCGACACCTGCCGGCACGTTGTAATCCTGCACAGAGCTTGCCGCGGGATATGCTATAAGCACTTTTTTGTTTTTGCCAAAGAGTACCCCTTCAACGCTTGAAAGGTAGGGAGACTCCGCAGAAACGTTTATATCCGTAAGCTCGGTGCATCCGAAAAACGCTCCGAACTCTACGATCGACACTCCCGAAGAAATGCCTATGACCTCGAGCATACTGTTGGCAAAGGCAAGCTTTCCTATTCTTTTTACCGAAGAAGGAACATCATATGAGTTTCCCTCTTTTGAGGCGGGATAAAGCAAAAGTGCGCTCATATCCTTATTATACAGAACGCCGTCAAGCGAAGTAAAAAATGCGTTGTTTTCGTCTACGTTTATCTCTTTAAGTGAGCTGCAATTCTGAAAAGCATATGGGTCTATTTTGATAACGCTCGAAGGAAGAGACACGCTTACAAGCGAGACACATTCCAAAAATGCGTTCTGTTCTATTGTGACCGCGCCGCCGAGCGAAATATCCGCAAGTGCCTCACAACCCCAAAAAGCATGATCCCCTATATGTGCCACGCTGTCGTCAAGTACAACTTCCGAGACGCCCGTGCAATCATAAAAAGCATAACTGCCAACGCTCGTGACTCCCTTTGCTATTACAATCTTACTTATCATATATCGGTTATTATACCAAGGAGACGAGGTACGATCAAAATCGTGCATCGCGCCGTTGCCGCTTATGGTAAGTGTTCCGGAATCATTAAGTACCCAATTTACCCCATTGCCGCATGAGCCGGAGGATATTTGAGCCGCTGACATAGAAAAAGTGAACAGCATTGCAAGTGAACACAGCACGAGCATAAACGCCGTTATTCCCGATACGATCCTCCTCATCGGCACACCTCTCCTTTTCTCGACATTGTTTTCAGTTTATCATATTATAGCGATTTTATCAACCTTTTTCGCGTTAATTCCATTTTTTTATTCAAAACAAAAAGCAGAGTGCTAATTCACTCTGCTTTTTATAGAATTATTCTGTAGGTCCGAGTATTACGTCAGATGTGCCTGTATCCCAGTCAAATACGGCTATGTACTTCTTGAGTCGCACAAGGTCTTTGTTGTCGATGATACCGTCGCCGTTTGCATCGGCACCCGCGCTCACCTCTTCTGTGGATGTGCCTGTATCCCAGTCGAATGCCGCGATGTACTTCTTAACACGTACAAGGTCCTTGTTGTCGACGATTCCGTCGCCCGTAGCATCGCCGTATTGGATAGGTTCTTCGCTTACCGCGTGCGCCTTAAGTTCGGGTCTTTGACCGTTTGTGTACCAAATATCGGTGTCAAGACCTTTAACAAACTCTGCCGCATTGCTTACCACAGTAGCGCCCGATGCAACCGTTCCCGAATAGAGGTATTCACCTGTCTTTATATCGTTTGCAATATAAACGTTATTATAGTTGTGAGTCGGATAGAATATCTCGGAATCTACGCATTTTCCTATGATCGCGCCGTAATAGTTTTTCTTTGCATCCTCGGTAGAGTTTGCTGTAACATCGCCGTATACAGCCACATTTTCAAGTGTTATCTTAACGTCATTGTGAGGAGTCTCGCCTATAATTCCGCCGACAGAACATTCACCCGAGACCTTCACATCGGACACGGAATCTCTTACCGTAAGTGTTGCTTCTCCGTTGGCCGTAAGAGCGCCTACCATACCGCCCGCACGAATACCGCTTGTGTTAATGTTTCCGGATACAGTCGTGCGCTCGATATTCACGTCTATTTTTTTGGTACAGGTACCGAGTATCATGCCGATACCGGGATTGTAAGTACCGCGTGCGTTTACGTTCATCTCGATCACGCAGTCGCTTACGTTCATCGTGGGTATAGTTCCCGACTGATATCCGACAAGTCCTCCAACACGTCCGTCTCCGTGTTCCACGTAGCCCTTGACCGTACATCCATCAAAGGTTATTCCGCCTTTAACCGTTCCGGTTCTGCCCACCATAGCGGCAACTCCGCCGGGATTATAATTTGCATTGATACAAAAATATGCCACCGTTACATTTTTAAATAAGATAGAATGATCGGAAGATGCCGTCTGTCCGACAAGGATCCCGTTGCCGTTAGACACATATCCGTTCTCTTTTTGAAGGGCGCTGGCCTTTACGTACGAATTCTTAAGATAAAGATCCTTTATCGTCGCACTTCCGCCAAGGCATCCGAAAAATCCCGCTCTGTCGCTTGTTCCGCTTGTATTGATATACATCCCCCAAACAGTATTGCCCTGTCCGTCAAATGTTCCGTTAAAGCTGAAGAAATCGGTAGTATAGTTACCTATGGGAGTCCATCTGTATGTAGGTGCCTCAGCTCCCCATAAGATACAGGAACCGCAGTTAAGAACAACAGTTGTTCCGAGCTTTACAGTCTTGCCCTCGAAATCGTTCCCCGCATTTACCAGATTCGCAAGTCCTGCAAGCTGTTCGGCACTTGTAAGAGTGAACACGGTATCTGCAGAGTTATACCAAGAAGTATCGGCACTTCCGTCCCAATAATCGATGCGGGAGAGAGGGTCAGCTTTAAGCGTAAGAGTTTCGGTATCCCACACATTACTGTCGAGACCTGCCGTAAACGCTTCCTTTTTTTCTACAAGATACGCTCCTACGATCATAGTATCGGAGTAAAGGTATTCGCCCATCTTTTCACCCGTCGCGTTATATACATTGTTATATGCATGAGAAACATAGGTATAATCGGAGTCTCCGACCTTGCCCGTGACAGCACCTATGTATTTTTCACTTCCGTCGGAAGCCGTCGTTTTGAGAGTACCGAGAACGGCAACATTATCTATGTAAACAAACACATCGTTGTGAGTAAACTCACCGACAAGACCGCCTACAGACTTGGAGCCGGTAACATCAACATCGGATACAGATTCTCTTATAGAAAGAACTGCGTTGTCATTGTTGGTAATAGCGCCGATCATGCCGCCGCTGCGGTCATTTGCGTTGTCAATTGTTCCTCTTGCCACGGAGTATTCAACAGTCACCGTTGACTTTGCGGGAGATACGCCGATAAACGCACCCATTCCTTCGCCCGCGCCGCTTATATCTATATCGACCTCACAGGCGCGCACAGTAATATCGGGCGGCAAAGATGTTCCCGACTGAAATCCGAGGAGACCCGCGGTGTATTTGCCCGCATTCTTTATTTCGGCATCTACTTTACAGTTTTCAAAGGTTATTCCCTTGCTCATCGAGCCGGTTCTGCCCATAATAACAGCAGTACCGCCGCCGTTATTGCGTGCATCGATAGCAGAGCTTGTCACCTCTATATTTTTAAAAAGAAGAGTAGGATAAACAGAATGCTGCGCCGCAACAAGAGCCGTTCCGTTAGAAGTACCCGCGATAACGTAAGAATTTGTAAGTTTGAGATTCTTTATTTCGGCACCGCCGCCGACACATCCGAAAAGTCCCGGGCGAAGACTTGTACCCGAAGCATCTATGTACATACCCGATACGGTGTGTCCCTGTCCGTCAAATGTGCCTTTAAAAAGGATGAAAGCGCTGTCGCGGTAGCATCCTATGGGAGTCCACTCGTTTGCAGGTGCATTTTCTGCCCAATCGAGATAATTACCCTCATTTAAGATCATATCCGCACCCAGCTTTACCGTTTTGCCTGCGAAGTCATTGCCTTCGTTTACAAGCTCGGCAAGGCCTGCAAGCTCTTCCGGAGTATCAAGCGTAAACTCAATGTCGGTGTTGTTGTACCAAGAGATATCTGCAG
>JAZNZQ010000171.1:0-5143 GCA_045595035.1 Eubacteriales bacterium
CCCCTCTCGAAAACGTTTTGAATCGCTTTTGTTTTTATTGCTTGATTTCGGCACATATATTACATCTGTGCGAATCGTTTGTATGTATATTTGCGTTTGAAAAGTTTTTGGGGTCAAGGGGGATTTTTTCAAAAATCTCCCTTGCGCGTCCCCTTAAAAGCTCCTGAAAGCGCGTGGAAGCAGCTCTCCGAGCGTCGTTTCCTCGTAATCATCGAGATCGATGGCAAGTATCACGGGGATAGAGTCGGGGCAAAACTCGGCAAGCATCTGACGGCAGATACCGCAGGGAGCACAATAATCTATGATCCCGTCCTCACCGCCGCCGACGATCGCGATGGCGGAAAATTCTGTCTCGCCGTCGGATATCGCCTTCGTAAGTGCGACACGCTCGGCGCATATCGTACCCGAAAAGGATGCCGATTCGATATTGCATCCGGTGTATATTTTTCCGTCCTTGGTCTCGAGCGCTGCCCCTACAAAGAAGTTCGAGTAGGGCGCGTAGGCGTTCTCTCTTGCATCAAGCGCAGCTGAAATAAGAAGCTCTCTGTTCATATTATCTCCTTAAGAAAACTTTTTCCGTCAAGTCTTTCGTCGCAACCGAAGATATCGAGCACGCTCGCCGCAATGTCCGCGAAGCTCTCACGTGTACCGAGCGAGACCGGCTTTACGCCCTCTCCGTACACAAGAAGCGGAACGTACTCGCGCGAGTGGTCTGTGCTCTCGGTCGCGGGGTCGCATCCGTGGTCGGCGGTTACGATAAGAAGGTCGTCGTGGCGCATCGTTTCCATGAAATCGCCAAGCCACGCATCAAACTCGGATATGGCGCGCGCGTAGCCGTCGACATCGTTTCTGTGTCCGTATGCCGAATCAAAATCGACAAGATTCACAAAGGCAAGCCCGCGGAAATTCTCGCATGAGAGACCCGATGTCACCTCAAGCCCGTGTGCATTCCCCTTTGTCGGTATCGAGCGCGTGATGCCGCGCCCCGAGAATATATCCGATATCTTTCCGACACCGATAACGTCGTATCTTTTTTCTTTTAGAATATCGAGCATCGTGGTCTTCGGCGGCAGAAGCGAATAGTCGTGCCTGCCCGAGGTGCGGGTGAAATTGCCCGCCTCACCGACAAACGGACGTGCGATGACTCGACCCACCGCATGCTTGCCCTTAAGCATTGCGCGTGCCTTCTTGCAAATGTCATATAGCTCGTCGAGCGGAACTACCTCCTCGTGCGCGGCTATCTGAAAGACGCTGTCGGCCGAGGTGTAGATGATAAGATCTCCCGTCCTCATATGCTCCTCTCCGTAGTCGGCGATGACTTTGGTGCCCGAGTACGGCTTGTTGCAGAGCACGCCCCTGCCCACTGTGCGGGAGAATTCCTCTATCACCTCTGTGGGGAATCCGTCGGGATAGTAGGGGAGCGGAGTATCGACGGTGGCGCCCGCTATCTCAAAATGACCGACAGTCGTCTCCTTACCGAGCGACCTTTCCGCCATTCTTCCGTGCGCGGCAATATCGGACGAGCCGAAAAGACCGAGCCGTGTGAGATTCGGGGCAGTAAAATATTTACTTGATGCGACAGAGCGGAGAGTGTTGCTTCCCGCATCACCGTAGTCTGCGGCATCGGGCAGCTCACCTACGCCAAAGCTGTCAAGCACGATAAGAAAGATACGATTATACATAGGAGTTACGGCAGGGAAACCTTTTTTCAAAAAGTTTTCCCTGCACCCTTTCAAAAACTTTTTATAAAAAATTGTTTATATTGATTTAATATCTGTACGAATTGTTTGTTTTGCCCTTCCTAAGTAAGGGAGGGGGGAGCGTTTTGATTTACAAAACGGTGGGTGAGTATGCTTTCTCTTTATCTCTTTTTTCGATTCTGCGAAGCCGTTTTCTTTTGCGGACGTTTGCCCTTGGGCGTCTGTACGCGCTTTACGTTATTTGCTGGACGTGCGCCGCCTGCGGGACGTACAAGACAGTCGGGGCCGTTGCCGATGAGGTCCTCGCGCCCGCATTTTTTGAGTGCCTCGCGCACAAGGTCTGCATTCTCACGGCGCGAATACTGAAGCAGCGCCCTCTGAAGTTGCTTTTCGTGATAATCGGTCGGACAGAACACCTTCTTGCCGTTGAGCGGGTTGATGCCGGTGTAGTACATCACGGTCGATGCCGTGCCCGGTGTGGGATAGAAATCCTGCACCTGCTCGGGCGAATATCCCTCCCGCTTCAGCTCGAGTGCAAGCGCGACGGCATCGCGCAGAGTCGAACCCGGGTGGCTCGACATAAGATAGGGCACAAGATACTGCTCCTTGCCAAAGCTCTTTGTCAGCTCGAAATATCTGCGTCTGAAGCTTTGATAAACCTTGTAGCTCGGCTTGCCCATACATGAGAGCACCGCATCAGAGCAATGCTCGGGCGCCACCTTTAGCTGACCCGACACGTTGTCGCGCACCAGTTTGCGAAAGAAGCTCTCGTCGGGATCTGCCAAGAGGTAGTCGAACCTTATTCCCGAGCGGATGAACACCTTTTTCACACGCGGGAGCGCTTCTATTTTTTCTATCAATTCTATATATTCCTTGTGGTCTACCTCAAGGTTCTTGCATGGAGTGGGCGAGAGGCACTTGCGGTTCGTGCAGACACCATACTCAAGCTGCTTTTTGCAGGCGGGATGGCGGAAATTTGCCGTAGGACCGCCGACGTCGTGTATGTATCCCTTGAAATCGGGAAGCTCGGTTATCTTTTTTGCCTCCTCGACAACGCTTTCAATACTGCGCGAGCGCACTGTACGCCCCTGATGGAAGGCAAGCGCGCAGAAGTTGCAGGCACCGAAGCAGCCGCGATTGTGCGTAAGCGAGAATCTCACCTCCGCAATGGCAGGTACACCGCCCTCCTTTTCATATATAGGATGATAATTTCGCATATAGGGAAGCGCGTAGACAGCGTCAAGCTCCTCACGCTCAAGCGGCGGCATCGGGGGATTTTGCACCAGCTTCTTGTTGTCGTAATATTCGACTATCGCCTTGCCCGATATCGCATCCTGATTCTTGTACTGCACGCCGAACGCCTCAGCGTACTTTTCTTTATCTACCTTTAATTCATTATAATCAAACTCGGCGGCAACGGGGAAGTTGACCTTGTCCTCGATGGCCGACATATAAACGCATCCGCGTACGTCGCGTATCTTTTTTATCGGCACACCGCGATCAAGCAGCTCTGCGATGCGGACAAGTATCTTCTCGCCCATTCCGTAGGTGAGGATGTCGGCACGCGAATCGACAAGTATCGAGCGGCGCACCTTGTCGGTCCAATAATCGTAGTGAGCAAAACGGCGAAGCGATGCCTCAAGTCCGCCGATGATTATCGGAACGTCACCGTACGCCTCACGCACACGGTTGCAATATACTATCGTCGCGCGGTCGGGCCGCTTTCCCATCTTGCCGCCCGCACTGTAGTAGTCGTAGTTCCTCTTCTTTTTGGACACCGTGTAGTGCGCGACCATCGAGTCGATGTTGCCCGCCGTGACAAGAAAGCCGAGGCGTGGACGTCCGTATTCGCGAAAGGCATCGGCGCTCGTGTAGTCGGGCTGGGAGAGGATGGCTACCCTGAATCCCCGTGCTTCAAGCACACGCGAGATTATCGCCACGCCGAAGCTCGGATGATCGACGTATGCGTCGCCGGTTATATAAACAAAATCGGGTCTGTCCCAGCCGAGAGAGTCCATATCGGCGCGGCATATGGGAAGAAATCCATGTGATGGTATGCTCATAAATGTCCTCCGAAAAAGAGTATATATAAATATTGTAGCATTTATATGTTAAAAATTCAAGGCGGGAGCGCAAAAACGAAAAAAGTTACAAAAAAATAAAAAATGAACGAACTTTTTGAAAATGTAACCGATTCTGTAACCCGAAGGGTTTATAATAGAGCCATAAAATACAAGAACAAAGGCAAACCACCCGAAAGGATGGGACGCAAAGCCAAGGGGTCTAAGGTACCACACGCTATGACAGCCCGGCCGCCTGTATTTCAATCAAAAAAAACAAATAAAGGAGATTGAAATTATGGCAACAAAGAAGATCACAAAGGTAATCGCATGGATGCTTTTCCTCGTAATGCTTACAGGAACGCTCGTCACCAACGTATTTGCGGCACCGAGCTGGGGCTGGGGCGGATTCCCCTCCTGGGGCGATCACGATGACGATGACGATGATGACGACGGCTGGGGCGGCGGATACAATCCCGGCTGGGGCAACACAGTAAACAGTGTAAAGCTTTACTGGTGCTACGACAAGGCGTCGACAGGCGGCGACCCCGACGTTGACACAGGCCTTGCAAGCGCAACCTACAACGGCCAGACATGGGCACACGGCGCATCCTACAACCTCGCATCGAGCGACATGGCAGAGATAGTGGTAACTCCCATCGAGGGATACCGCGTAGTATCGATCGACATGCTCTGCACAAACACGGATAACTCCTGGGTCCCCTACAGATGCCTTACTTACAATGAAGGCGCAAGCTACTCGGCAGCTCCCGTAGCCGGCTCGAAGGACATCACGGTATCCGATTTCACTATCGCATCCGCGTGCAATCACACAAGCCGTTCCACACTCTACTACGTAATGGTAACGGTTGAAGAGATCCCGAACTACACACCCGAAACACCCGAGCTTCCCGACGATCCCACACCCCCCGCACCCGTAACCTACACGGTAACATACCTTCCCGGTGAGGGAACAGGCGAGATGAGCGCTGACGGCGAACTCTCCTTTGCAGACGCATACACAGTAAGAGCTAACGAATTCTTCGCTCCGGTAGGCAAGGCATTTGCCGGCTGGGTAGTAACAGAGTGCGAAGATGATGCTCCCCTTTACGATATTACAGGCAACACATACACTGCAGGCGACGTATTCGCAATGCCCGCAGGTAACGTAACTCTCACGGCACAGTGGAAACCGGTCGTAACTCCTCCCCCTGTTGTAATAGATACAACAACAGCAGAGCAGACAACAGCAGCCCCTGAAACTACAGCAGCTCCCGAGACAACTCCCGCTCCCGAAACAACAAAGGCACCGGAGACAACTCCTGCTCCCGAAACAACAGCAGCTCCCGAAACAACGGCAGCTCCCGAAACAACAAGACCCAA
>JAZNZQ010000172.1:0-2274 GCA_045595035.1 Eubacteriales bacterium
GTCTGATAAAGGCACCGAACCTCGTTTTTCTCGAATCGTTAGGATTAGACCATATCTTATTCTGCTGATCGTTCACACGCATCGATCGGAACTTAAGCATCATAAAGCGCTTGCCCATTTTTCCGACTCTTCGCTGCTTGAAAAAGATCGGACCGGGCGAGGATAGTTTTACACCGATAGCCGCCGCGATCATCACGGGAGAGGTCAGAATGATAAGAAGCGATGCTCCTATTATATCCACGGTGCGCTTGATAAATGCATTCGCGGGGTTATCGAGCGGTGTTGAATGGATATTTATAAGAGGCGTTGAGCCCACCTGCTCTATCTGACGGGAATTTTTGAAATAGCCGTAGATAACGGGAAGGAAGTATACCTTGACGCATCGGTCATCGCACATATTGACAAGCCTTATGAGATGGCGCTTATCGTATGCGTCAATGGCAAATACCGCGTCGGTCGGACGTTGCTTATCAAGAATGCGCTCAAGATCCTTGAACGCACCGAGCTTTTCAAGACCGAGCGCCTCGCCGTCGATCTTGTCACCGACGTAGCCGATGATCATAACGCCCGATTTTGAATCAGCAGCGACCTCGTTAACATATGCCTGCGCTGTGGCGGTATTGTCTCCGACGATGATGACCCTGCGAAGATGATACCGCTTCTTTCTGAGCAGCTGCAGGGTTATCCTTATAATGTGACGCTTGAAGGTCAGGAACGCGGTGGAGAGGAATGCCGAAAACAGTATCCAGAAAAGAATGATCTGTCTGTAACCCGGACGGGCGACAAAGGAGGTAATTACGGCAAGAGCGCCGAAATAAATGAAGTTGCCCTTAAAAACGAGCGGGAAGCTGCGGAAATGTCTCAGATATCTGTTGGGCTTATAGAAATTAAGAATATGATATACGAATGAAGCGCAAAGCACGTTGCCGAAAATGATGATAATGGTAACAGGGTGCGATATATATATACTATTGATCTCTTCACCCCAATTGATCATCTTTATAAAAAGATAGGATATAACTATAGAGCCAAGGTTTATAAGCATATCGATATTTGCTTCAACCGTTGACAGAACTCCCCGTCTTTCGTATTGCATAACATTCTCCATTCTGTCGCCTATGGCGACCGATCACGTTAATATAATAATAACACTATAAGCCCTTTTTGTCAAGTGCGGCAAATTTTACTTGACATAGCGCACCTGTTTTGGTAAAATAAGCATACGGGAAAAGAGCGCGCGCCGCAAATGAATGTTATCTGGGCGGCATTATAAAACCCTGAGATAGCGCCGCGCAAACGGGGCGTTCCGCTCGTTTCCGCTGAACGGGCGTAATATTATCAAGCATAGATCAAACCGCGACGGCGGTATGGAGAAGGATATGGATTTTGAAATAAGCATTAAGGAAATAGAAAAAAAGATAGGCTACACCTTCAAGGATAAGAGCCTTCTCAGACAGGCGTTTACACGCACCAGCTACTCTAACGAGCATAAGGGCAAGCGCGGCGAAAAATATCAATCGAACGAGGTGCTTGAATTTTTCGGTGACAGTATTCTGTCCGCCGCAATAGTCACCCTGCTTATAGATAGCTCCGCGGAAAGATACGAATACGGCATTACAACTCCGCTCGACGAGGGGGATTTTTCTAACGTCAAGTCAAAGCTCAGCGACAAGAAGAACCTCTCCGACGCGATAAGACAGCTCGGGATCGCAAAGCATCTTCTTATGGGTGAGGGTGACGCAAAGCTCGGCATAGATAAAGAGCCCTCAGTAATGGAGGACCTCTTTGAGAGCATTATAGGAGCGATATATATAGACTCCGATCATAATATCGGCACTGTCATAGGTGTCGTATCAAAGCTGCTTGACTTAAACGAATACCTGAAAAGTAACACGCCCCCTATGCAAAGCTTCAAAAACGCGCTTCAGGAATGGTGCGCTGACAAAAAGCACAGAAGAGAGGCACCCGTATACAAGACGGTTTCCGAAACAGGCCCCGATCACAAAAAGATCTATGAGCGCGCTTGCTATATCGGTGATAAGATCTACGGCATAGGTATGGGCAAGAACCAGAAGATTGCCGATGCCGCGGCGGCAGAGGAGGCGCTCGGCGCGCTTATGGCAGAAGAAAACGCAAGGCTGGCGAAGGAATCGGCTGTGGCATCGCAAAACTCGGTGCGTAAGCTGCGCGAGCTTTGCGCGAATGAAAAAAAGCCCTCTCCCGAATTCCGCGATCTCGGAGAGAGCGCACGCTCTACAGCTGCGGCGCGCGAAT
>JAZNZQ010000173.1:0-4376 GCA_045595035.1 Eubacteriales bacterium
AAGAAAGCAAAGGCAGAAAATTTCATCACAAAATTCTCGCACTACTATACCCCCTGTGTCGTGTTCGGCGCACTGCTTCTTGCCGTCATACCTTCGTTATTCACAGGCGAATGGGCAGAGTGGATAGAACGCGCACTCGTATTTCTTGTAGTATCCTGCCCTTGCGCGTTAGTGATATCGATACCGCTGTCATTCTTCGGCGGCATCGGAAGAGCATCTCGCGACGGTATACTTATAAAGGGCGCAAACTATATGGAGGTGCTCTCGTCGGTAAAGACCATGGTATTTGACAAAACGGGCACACTCACAAAGGGCAATTTCAAGGTGAGCGAAATATCCCCCGCGGGCATCTCGGATACCGAGCTTCTTAAGCTTGCCGCCACAGCCGAGTGCTATTCAAATCACCCGATCGCCGAAGCTATAAAAAAAGCATACGGAAAGAATATTGACAAAGACCGCATCAACGGTGTATCCGAGCTTTCCGGAATGGGAATAAAGGCGACAATAGACGCTCAAGAGCTATACGTCGGCAACACCCGACTTATGGAAAAGATCGGCTCTGACTACCAAAAATGCGACACCGTCGGCACCGCCGTACATCTGTCGTATAGGGACAGATATCTCGGTCATATCGTGATATGCGACGAAATAAAGGATGGCGCAAAAGAAGCGATAGAAGAGTTAAAGAAAACAGGAATAGCAAAAACGGTAATGCTCACGGGAGACATTGAGTCGGTTGCAAAGCGCGTAGGCGATGAGCTTGACGTTGACGAGATACATGCAGAGCTTCTTCCCGCAGACAAGGTAAACCTTCTCGAAGAGCTGCTCCCCTCTTCTTCCCCGCTTGCATTCGTCGGAGACGGTATAAACGATGCGCCCGTGCTCTCACGCGCCGATATCGGTATAGCAATGGGAGCGCTCGGCTCAGATGCGGCAATAGAAGCGGCGGACATCGTGCTTATGGACGATGACCCGAGAAAGATCGCACGTGCAATAAAAATTGCAAAAAAGACAATGAGCATCGTAAAAGAAAATATCGTCTTCGCGCTCGGCATAAAAGGACTTATACTGCTTCTCGGCGCGCTCGGATATGCAAACATGTGGATAGCAGTCTTTGCCGACGTCGGAGTTATGGTGCTCGCGGTCATTAATTCTATGAGAGTGTTGTACACCAAGAGGTAAATATGAATTACGGACTAATGCTTGAAAATACAATAAAAGAGCTTGAGCGTGAAGGAAAACGCCCGAAGCTTCTTCTGCAATGCTGTTGCGCTCCATGCTCAAGCGCGGTGTGGGAACAGCTTGCCGCATACTTTGATATCACAGCATATTATTACAACCCAAACATTTCCCCGAAGAGTGAATACGACCTTCGAGCAAAGGAGCTTGAACGTCTCGCAGCAGAATTGCCTTTGGATGGCTCCATTTCGACACTCATCGCCGCATACGATCCCGCACCCTTTGAAGAGATATCACGCGGCAAAGAAGATATGCCCGAAGGCGGCGCGCGTTGCTACGAATGCTACAAGCTTCGGCTTGAAGAAACCGCACGCGCGGCAAAAGACGGCGGGTACGATTTCTTTTGCACTACCCTCTCGGTAAGTCCCTACAAAAAAGCCGACTGGCTGAACAAGCTCGGTGAAGAGCTATCAAAAAAATACGGAGTCCCCTATCTTTTCTCGGATTTCAAGAAAAAGAACGGATATAAGCGCTCGTGCGACCTCTCACGCGAATACGGTCTCTACCGCCAGGCATTCTGCGGCTGTGAATACTCACGCAAGGAAGCAGAAAAACTGGGAAGGATATAAGAAAAACAAAGGACATTTTAAATGTCCTTTGTTTTTTTATCAATAATTCTTTATAAGCACAACGGTGTTTTCTTTTAAGACAAAGCGATTGGGATCAAGGTCTGTTTTCGTCAAATAATTATCGGCATCGATAATATAGACACAATATCCGTCGGGCAGATCAAGAGTTATTTGTTCATCGCATTTTATGTTTGTGATAAGAAGCGCCGTTTTATCTCCGTTTTTTGCGGCGAGCGCATATATGCCCTCATCGGCACAGATGCATTCCACCTCATTCTCAAGGGTATAAAGCTCCCCAAATGCCTTAAATGCATAATAAACGTTAGACGGCTTGTATGTATTCACATCGTAGAAGCCGCCGTAAGCGGAGACCGAAACGTATCTTGCATCATAATACATCAGCATATCGGTCTTCTTATGCTGCATTGCTATCATCATAGCCATAACGTTTGCAGACGCATAAGATGTTCCCCTGTTGAGCTTTCGGTCGTGCGACAGATTCCACTCGTTCAGATGTGTTTCGAGATGTCCGTAACCGAACTCATCAAGCACCTTTTCAACAAAATCGGCCTCCGCGGGGATCGTATCGACTCCGCCGTACGTATGCCACGAAAAGAAATCGATCGGAGATGCGTGCTTCTTAATATACTCTAAAAATCCGTAAAAGAAAGCTATACGGTATTCCTCCTTTGAGGAATTGTAACGTCCTCCTTCGCGTTTTTCAAGTGAAAGCCCGTATTTTTCGGGATCGGCAAATATACCGTAAAAACCGCAAGCGGCATACCCGCCGACCTTTATCTTATCACCAAAGCACTTTTTAAGATGCCTTGCAGCCGTGTCATAAAGCGCATAATATTCTTCTGCCGTTCCAGTCCACATCTGATTCATCTTTGGGTCATCACGGTTTTCGGGCTCGTTCCATATCTCCCAATACTTTATATTGAAACAGAATCCGTTCGCCCATCCCTCGTTATAGTGCCGCACTATATGCTCGCATATTCTTGCCCATTTATCATAATCCTTCGGCGGATGGATTCGGTATGCCCTGACGTTACAATGATTTTCGATAGTAACTCCAAGTCGGAAATACGGCTCAACACCGTATTCTGTAAGCGCCTTTATAAGCTCGTCCGTAAAAGCAAAATCATAGGATTCCGGAGCGTTTTCATCGGCATCGAAATCCCTGAAGATATTAGGGATATCCACGTAGCAGTTTCCTCCAAAAGCACCGCCGACATCGTGAAGTCTCGAGTAGGGAATGTTTGCATCCTTCAATATCTGCATCGGCGTAAAATCAAGCTTACAAAAGCTTCCTGTAAACGGCGGTTGACCAACGGCGTGCATTGGCTTGATACGTCCTGAAATCTTACTAAAATCGATCTGAATATTTGCCATATTGCCTCCAAATCAAATATAAAAATACGTCAAGGCAATTATAACATGATGCATTTTTCTTGTCAACTTCTGACAAGCGTTTTATCGTTTATTCATTAAAAAAAAGAACGCACATACTGATATGCCCCAAATTGTATGGACAGCACAAAAAGACCCCTATGGTAGTTTACTTAATTCTACAATAGGAGGTCTTTTTTGTCATTGTCCGTTTTTGCCGGACTTGTTTATTGTTATTTCCGCTTTTATTGTTAATATGGACGTTTTTTGTCATAGATAAATATTAGAATAGCTATATAAGATGCTCTGTATTGCCGCTTTAAATTCAAAAAATATCTAATACAAAAAACTTGAGTGTCTTTAGAAAGGAGAATATAATGAAAAGTTTAAAAATGAAAGAAATGAGTTCCCCGGGAAAGCTGATAACATTTTGCGGTCTTGACGGAAGCGGAAAAACCACTATGATGAACAAGCTTATTAAAGAGCTTGAAAAAACAAATCGAGTTTTCACAACAAAACAGCCGACCGAAAATGTCAGAAAATCTAAAATTTTCAGAACTTTTATGGATCGTGAGGATGCCGGTGCTTATGAATACAGAAGCTTATCACTGCTTGCCGCAAGCGACCGGATCCAACACACAAGCAAAGTTATTATTCCTGCGATGAACAGCGGAAAAATCGTACTCAGCGACAGATATTTCTATTCGTGCCTGGCAAATTTGCGTGCAAGAGGTTTTAAAAAGGACCGATGGATATACGAAATATCGGAATCGGTGGTAAAGCCGGATCTTGCCTTTTTCTTTGATGTTCCCGTAGATATAGCCATAGAACGGATACGTTCGCGACCGG
This sequence comes from Eubacteriales bacterium, assembly GCA_045595035.1. GTDB lineage: Bacteria > Bacillota > Clostridia > Oscillospirales > CAG-272 > CAYZHW01. The sequence continues at coordinate 4,050 of JAZNZQ010000173.1, forward strand.
AAGAAAAAGAAAGATTTATAGACGTTGATCTTCAACATAAACTTCGCAATGAGTATATTGACATTTGTAAAGCTAATGGCGGCATTTTGATATCCACAGAACAGGACGAGCAAAAGTGCTTTGAAACCGTAAAGCAACATGTTGCATCCTTGTTTGAAAAGAGCGATTCAGGTAATACGTACGAAAACATTGCAAAAATCGTTAGTGAGCTTACCGGCGTAGAAAAGATAAACGAAAACATGCTTTTGAGCGAAGATCTGGGTATGGACAGTTTACATCTTGTAACTCTTCTTGTAGAAACGGAAAATATATTGGAAATTCAATTAG
>JAZNZQ010000174.1:0-2015 GCA_045595035.1 Eubacteriales bacterium
GTATAAGCGCGGCGTAGTCGGTGCGATCTGCGAGTTCCATCTCGGAAAAAATATCAACAGGGATCCTCTCGTGCCTTGTCGAGCCGCGCTTTTTGTCATAGCTCCAGCCGTCAAGCAGGCGGTACTCCTCTATCCCGAGCATCACAAGGCAAAGCGTTACCCGCCCCGTAGGAATGAATTCGAGCAGATAATAGAGCTCGGGCAAAATATCGCTTGCTCTTCCGCGTCTTGAGGAGTGGCTCTTCTTTCCCACCTCGCCCGATTCGGCATCTATCCATGCTACCCACTTTTTCTCGGCGATTGGACAAACGACCTTGATATCGTAGTCGGTCATTTCCACATATCGCTTTATTTTTTTGTAAAGCGGACGAAGCGCGCCTGTCTGTATCTCGGTTATCGTATCGCCGTCAAATATATCTGCGACAGAGCCGAGGAGCGGAAATTCGTGATGAGTCACATCGGGGTCCATATACTTTTTTAACACGATATGCATCCGTTTTTCCATATACGTACCGATCCCCGCGCGCTCGTGCGGAATAAGCTTTTCGTCTTCGCAAATTTTCAAAAACTCTTCTCTTCTCATCACGTTTCTATACCCGCAAACTGGTTCTGATATAGCTTATAATACTCACCCTTGCGCTCAAGAAGCTCCTCGTGGCTTCCCGACTCGACTATCCTTCCGCCGCCGAGCACAACTATAACGTCGGCATCGCGGATCGTCGAAAGGCGGTGCGCGATAATAAGACTTGTACGATTTTTCATAAGCGCGACCATCGCCTGCTGGATATGCATTTCAGTTCGTGTATCGACGCTTGAGGTCGCTTCATCAAGAATAAGTATCTTTGGATCGGCAAGAACCGCGCGGGATATTGCAAGAAGCTGACGCTGTCCTTGGCTTAGATTGCTTCCCGCTTCGGCAAGCTCGGTGTCGTATCCGTCGGGCAATCGCTCGATAAAGGTGTCGGCTCGCGCTATTTCAGCCGCTTTTTTCATATCCTCGTCATCGGCGGACAAGCGCCCGTATTTTATGTTGGCGCGAATGGAATCCTTAAACAGGACGGTATCCTGCAATACCATCGCAATAGAGCTTCTGAGCTTATTCTTGGGTATTTCGGTTATATCGGTGCCATCTATGGTAATAGAGCCAGAATCTATTTCGTAAAATCTTGTAAGAAGATTGACTATGGTCGTTTTTCCCGATCCGGTCGCACCGACGATAGCTACCTTTTGACCCGCACCCACACAAAGATCAAGACCGCGAAGTACCTCTTCACCCTCAACGTACGAGAAATGAACATCGGAAAACTCGATATTTCCCTTCATCTCACCGACGTCGCTTTTCCCTTTATCGATCTCGCTCGGGCTGTCCATTATCTCAAAGATACGCTCGGCTCCTGCAAGTGCCGTAAGTATCGTGGAATATTGGTTAGCTATCATATTGATCGGGTGCGTGAATTTTTTGGAATACTGCAGCATCGCCTGTATCTTACCTATAGATATATTACCGATGCCTTTAAGCATCAAAAATCCACCTGTTGCGGCAACGAGCACGTACTGAAAATTACCGATAAAATTCATCACGGGTCCCATTATCGAGCCCCACACGCGCGCAGAGATACTGTTAGTGCGAAATGCCTCTGACACTTCGGCAAATTTCTCGACTGCCGCATCCTCTTTTCCGTATGCAACGACCGTCTTATAGGAGGTGACCATCTCCTCGACCTGTCCGTTGAGCTCACCGAGGAGCCGTTGGCGTTTGATGAAGAATTTACGCATAAACTTAGCCAAAAATGTCGAAACTCCGATAGACATAGGTATCGTTATAAGCGCGATAAGAGTCATCTGCCAGCTGTAATAGAGCATCATAGAAAACGCACCGACAAGCGTGATAATGCAAGAAAAAAGAGAGCTTATCGACTGCGAGACCGCGTTTGAAACGTTCTCAACGTCGTTTGTCATACGAGACATTATGTCACCGTGCTTGTGCGTATCGGTGTATTTTATGGAAAGCGAGG
>JAZNZQ010000175.1:0-7806 GCA_045595035.1 Eubacteriales bacterium
TTATCGCTTCATATGAGAGTATAAGCGCAAGGAATATAAAAATGAAACTGAACCTTGCCGGAAGTTGATTCGGATAGTGGAATCCGTGCCAGATAAAGTCGAGAAGGTTTAATTCAAAAGATAAAGCAACAAGCCCCAAAAGAGCAATGTTGAGCAGTCTTTTTCTAATTGGAAGAGCATTGTTGAAAATGTATAAGAATACACATATCAGCACAAATGCTCCGCAATAGACGTTGGCGGGACCGAATTCGAGCTCGTTGCCCGAGAACGGAAGAAATTTCTCAAAAAACTCTTCGGGTTCATGGTACAGCTCAAGCTTGCCTTCAAAACCGAGAGAACTTGCTTTTGTGCGCAATATCGCAAGATAAGTAGGTACGAGAAAAACGGCGGCCGCAGCACCCGATAATATAGAATACAGTGAAAATACGCCGACACGCGCAAGACGTATCTTAAATGCACGTTTCTCTTGGAATTCATAGACCGCATAATAGAGCGCTGTGAATATACATACAGAAAAACCTATATAAAAACTCGAATACAAAAGAAGGGAAAGCGAGACGAAATAGACGAGAGGACGGCGGCCCTCAAGCATTATTTCGAGTCCTATCAAAACTATCGGTAAGAGAATAACGGCATCGGTCCACATTATTTGAGAAATATAAGCAAGCGTGTATCCCGAAAGTGAATATGCCGTGGAAAGAGCAACTACGATGACTGACTGATCGTTGTATTTCCGACGCATGAAATACGAAAACGTAAGTCCTGCAAATCCGAATTTTAACGCGATCACAAGGTGAAAAGCAGGTATCATCAGCTTTGCGGGGAACAAAGCTATAATATACCAGAAAATACTGTTTGTGTAGTATGCCGACTGAGCAAGAAGATTGAAGCCGAGACCCGAAGAGAAGGAATAAAGAAGATTTCCGTCCTTCATAGCAGTTTTCAGGTTGTTTATCATAGGGAAATACTGCCCGTGCAGATCCATGGAAAGTATTGTGTTATCCCCGAAAGGATATATGCCCATAAACAGATATCCGAGGAAAACAAACATAAAGGGCAATGCGAAAGAAATAACACCCAAACGCATGTCATTTTTCTTTGTATCTATCATCTTGTACTCACCTCTTTTTCCTGTTTTATACAGTATAACATATTGCATTTATAATTGCAACAACTACAATACTCACAAAAGAAACAATAAGTTGCATTATTTTTTCATATAATGTGAAAAAAATGTCTTTCTTTTGCGTTGCTTTCTTGACAAATTATAAGTATAGTTATATAATAGATGTATTATTTTATACTTTGCGAAAAGGAATGCACAATATGAATATCTCCGATAAGATCTTCAGAAAAGATGAAATGACAGTGTTCGGGCTCAGAGAACTGTATGAGCTTCACGGATATAAAAGATTCAGTATGAGTAATTTTGAGGAATATGACCTTTACGTTGAAAATAAAAACTTTTTAAAGAGCGAAAATATACTTTCTTTCCACGACCTCAACGGAAAGCTGATGGCGCTAAAACCCGACGTTACTTTGTCCATCGTTAAAAATATCAAAGAGGATGACGATGTTAGAAAGCTGTATTACAACGAGAACGTATACAGAAATGCGCCCGGCACGCACGAGTTCAAGGAGATCATGCAGGTCGGACTCGAATACATCGGAAACATTGATACATATTCTATGTGCGAAGTCGTTTCACTTGCCTCGAAAAGTCTTTGCGAGATAAGTGGAAAATATATTCTTGACGTATCGCACATGGGCTTTGTTGCCGGACTTCTCGGTGAGATCGATTTTCCGTACGGTGCAAGAGATGAGATGCTTGGCTATATCGGGCAGAAAAATGCACACGAGATAAGGAATCTGTGCGATAAGCTTGCTGTTTCGGACGAGCTTTGCGAAAGAATAATCAAGATGTCCTCGCTTTACGGCTCGTTCTATGAGACGTTGAAGCTTGCAAGAACGCTTGCCTGCAATGACGAGATGCATATGGCAATAGACGAGCTTGAGGCAATATACGACGGCCTGAAGAACACGGAGGATCTTGAAAGGTTCCGCATCGATTTTTCGATAGTAAACGATATGAATTATTACAACGGCGTAATATTCCAGGGCTTTGTTGAGGGGATCCCCACAAGCGTTCTTTCGGGCGGAAGGTATGATAATTTACTGAAAAAGCTCGGTAAAAACAAGGATGCTGTCGGCTTTGCCGTTTATCTCGATCTTCTTGAAAGATTTGAGGAAGCTGCAAAGGAATACGATTTCGACGTTCTGTTTGTTTATGACGACTCTGTAAACGCGGCTGAGATCTCGAGACAGGTGAAAAAGCTTACCGATGCCGGAAAGAGCGTGTTTGCTCAAAAGGGAAGCGATACAAACCTTAAATACAAGGAGCTTGTACTCGCTTCGAAGGGAGAATAACATAATGGAAATGATAAATATTGCTCTTCCCAAGGGAAGACTCGGTGATAAGGTATATGATCTCTTTGAGAAGATCGGCTACGGATGTCCCGAGATACGTGAAAAAACAAGAAAACTTATTTTTGAGGACGAAGAAAACGGTGTACGTTACTTTTGGGTAAAGCCGTCGGACGTTGCTATATACGTGGAGAGGGGAGCGGCAGACGTCGGCGTTGTCGGAAAGGACATCTTGCTAGAGTATCAGCCCGACATATACGAGCTTCTTGATCTCGGATTCGGAAAATGCCGTATGGCTGTTGCCGCAAAGAAGGGATATATCGATATAACAGACCGAACGACAAGAGTTGCGACAAAATTCCCGAATATTGCTAAAAAATATTATAATTCCCAAAGCCGCGAGATCGAGATAATAAAGCTTAACGGCTCTATCGAGCTCGCACCTATACTCGGTATGTCAGATGTTATAGTCGATATCGTTGAAACAGGAACAACGCTTAAAGAAAACGATCTCGAAGTCTATTCCGACATAGTCAATATAAGTGCAAGACTTGTCGCAAACAAGGCAAGCTATAAGTTCAAAAACCAAGAGATCGAGAAGATGTGCGCTAAGCTTAAGGAGCAGATATGATCAGGATTTTTAAAAGCTCGGAGCTGAGATCCGAGGATATTATAAACAGAAACGATACAAAAAGCGACGTCGCAGACGTTGTTGGTGATATAATCTCCGATGTCAGAGAGAACGGCGACGCGGCTCTTATTAAATACGCAAAGAAATTTGACCGCGCCGAGCTCGCTTCTCTCGAAGTATCAGAGGAAGAGATCAAGGCAGCATTTGATGATGTGGAGGATGCCTACATAGAGATAATCAAAGAGGCGGCCGAAAACATCCGTGTATATCACGAAAAACAGAAGCGCGAGGGCTTCCGTCTTGAAAAGGACGGAGGGATCGTGCTCGGTCAAAAGATCACGCCGCTTGCAAAGGTCGGCCTTTACGTCCCGGGCGGTACCGCAAGCTATCCTTCTTCGGTGCTTATGAATTCGATCCCCGCAAAGATCGCCGGTGTCGGTGAGATAGTTATTACTACTCCTCCTTTATCCGACGGAAGGATCAATTCATCCATTCTCGTTGCCGCAAAGATCGCAGGTGTCGAGAAGATCTACAAGGTCGGCGGAGCACAGGCGATAGCAGCTCTTGCATACGGAACCGAGTCGATCAGCCCGGTTGACAAGATAGTCGGCCCGGGTAATGCTTTTGTCGCAGAGGCAAAACGCCAGGTCTTCGGTGTAGTTAACATCGACATGATAGCCGGTCCCAGCGAGATACTCGTTATAGCGGACGGTACTTGTGACCCCAAGTATGTTGCTGCGGATATGCTTTCGCAGGCAGAGCATGATAAGATGGCTTCGGCAGTGCTTGTTACAGACAGCGAAGAATTGGCTATGGCAGTCTCGTCTGAGCTTGAAAGACAGATACCGCTTCTTCCGCGAGCAGAAATAGCACGTACGTCGATAGATACAAAGGGAAAGATAATCATAACAGGATCGATAGACGAAGCTATAGAAATATCCAACAAGATCGCACCCGAGCATCTTGAGGTATGTGTTGATGAACCCGAGAAATATCTTGACACTATTACAAATGCCGGCTCCATCTTTATGGGAAAGAATTGTCCCGAAGCGCTCGGTGACTATTTTGCGGGAACGAATCATGTTCTTCCTACAAGCGGAACGGCAAGATTTTCAAGCCCTCTCTCGGTTGACGATTTTATAAAGAAATCCTCGTATACTTACTATACCGCCGATGCACTTGCAGCCGTTGCTGATAAGATAGCATTCTTTGCAAGAAAAGAAGGTCTTGAGGCACACGCCCGTTCGGCTGTTATCAGAAGCGAGGATTAAGAAAGGAACTTTTGCTTATGCAAGAGCTATGGATATAAAAATGAGCAGATTTTTAAGCAGCCGCTTCGATAATCTTGAAGCGTATACTCCGGGTGAGCAGCCCAGAGATTTTAATAAATTTATAAAACTAAACACGAATGAATCGCCTTATCCGCCATCTCCTCGCGTTCTTGAGAGAGTAAACTCGGAAGAGGTATCGAAACTTAATCTGTACTCCGACCCTAAGTGTAAACTTTTAAAAGAAGCACTTGCAAAGACATACGGAGTTGAGAGCGAGAACGTGTACGTCGGAAACGGCTCGGACGAGATACTGTCATTCTTTTTTATGGCATTTTGCGATTCGAAAAAAGGTGCAATTTTTCCGAATATAAGCTACGGATTTTACAAGGTCTATGCAGAGCTTTACGGTATCCCATATGAGGAGAAGCCGCTTCGCAATGATCTTACAATCGACTGCAACGATTATTTCGGCAAAAACATGAATATCGTCATTGCAAACCCCAACGCACCAACCGGTATATCTATTTCGCTTGATGATATCGAGAAGATGCTTGTCACAAATCCCGACAATATCGTTCTTATCGATGAGGCATATGTTGATTTCGGCGGCAAGAGTGCGCTCGGACTTCTTGATAAGTACGACAATCTTCTTATTGTGCGTACATATTCAAAATCCCGTTCGCTTGCCGGTGCCAGACTCGGTTTTGCATTTGCATCCAAGGAGATAATTGCCGACCTTGAGAAGATGAAATATTCGACCAACCCGTACAACATCAATCGGCTTACTCTTGTTGCGGGAGAAGCGGCGCTCGAGGATGAAGAATACTACAAGGAAAAGTGTGCTGAAATTGCAAAGACACGCGAGTATACATCCGAAAAGTTGACCGAACTCGGTTTTACTCATACGGCATCCGACACAAATTTCATCTTTGCAAAGACTGATAAGATGCCGGGCGAGGAGCTTTATCTTAAGCTTAAGGAAGCGGGCGTGCTTGTGCGTCATTTCTCGAATCCGATAATATCCGATTACCTAAGGATCACTGTCGGCACAAGAGAACAGATGGACACGATGCTTGACAGAATAAAAGAAATTTTAGGATAAGAGGTGCAACTATGAGAAATTACGAGATCAAACGCAAGACTGCCGAAACCGATATCGCGCTTTCTCTCGAGCTTGACGGCAAGGGAAACGGTGTGATCGATACGGGATGCGGTTTTCTTGACCACATGCTTACTCTGTTCTCGCGCCACGGTCGTTTCGACCTTAAAGTGAAGTGTGCGGGCGATACAAATGTTGACTATCACCACAGCGTTGAGGATATCGGAATTTGTCTCGGCATTGCATTCTCCGAGGCGCTTGGCGATATGAAGGGAATATGCCGCTACGGTCATATAATTCTTCCAATGGATGAAGCTCTCATTATGTGCGCGACCGACATCTCGGGAAGAGCGCATCTCGAATACGGACTTGATATTCCGACACAGAAGGTTGGAGATTTTGATACCGAGCTTGTGTATGAATTCCTTATTGCATTCGTTAGAAATGCGAAGATCACACTTCACATAAACCAGCTCGCGGGCAAGAATTCTCATCATATAATCGAAGGCGCGTTCAAGGCGCTCGGAAGAACGCTCGCTGCCGCCTCGAAGATCAATGAAGAATACAAGGACGAGATCCCCTCGACAAAAGGAGTTCTTTAATGATTGCAATAGTTGACTACGGAGTGGGTAATATTTTCTCACTGTACAGCTCGTTTGCATATATCGGTGCCGATGTGCATCTGACGAGTGAAAAGAACGAGATCATTCGCGCGGACAAGATAATCCTTCCGGGCGTCGGGGCTTTCGGTGACGCTGCATCAAAGTTGAGAGAATGCGGATTGTCCGAGGTCTTGATCGATGAGGCGAAAAAGGGAAAGCCGCTGCTTGGGATATGCCTTGGTATGCAGATGCTTCTTGAAAAAAGCTACGAGTACGGTGAGCACAGGGGACTTGGACTCATAAGAGGCAATATCACCCCTATAAAGGACGTTATACCATCGGACTATAAGGTCCCGCACATCGGATGGAACGCCATCAAATTCCCGAAGGATAAGCCCAAGAATGAACTTTTTAAATACGTCAATGAGGGCGAGAATATTTATTTTGTTCACTCATACCACGCATCGGACTGCCCGGACGTTATTGCCACATCCGAATACGGCGCAGAGCTTACTGCCGCGGTAGCACGTGATAACGTATACGGCGCACAGTTTCACCCGGAAAAAAGCGGCGAAGTCGGATTAAACATACTTCGAGCTTTTTGTGAGTTATAAACGGAGGAACCAAAGTGAAAATTTTTCCAGCAATAGATTTAAGAGGCGGAAAGGTAGTTCGTCTTTGCGAGGGCGACTACGACCGCATGACCGTCTACTCCAACGATCCGCTCTCAATCTGTCATTCTTTTCACGAGGCAGGGGCCGAATACCTGCACGTTGTAGACCTTGACGGAGCAAAGGACGGTACAACAGAGAATTTTGAGGTTATTAAAAAGCTTGTATTAGACGGCTCGCTTAAGGTAGAGGTCGGAGGCGGGATCAGAAATGAGGAGACGATAAAGAAATACGTTGATATCGGCGTGCTTCGTGTTATTCTCGGAACTGTTGCCGTGACCTCACCCGAATTTGTGAAGGAAATGGCCGAAAAATACGGTGACAAGATCGCAGTCGGCGTTGATATCAAAAACGGAATGGTTGCAACTCACGGCTGGACAAAGGTGTCCGAGCTTGAATGCTTTGATTTTTGTCGCAAAATGGCGGATTACGGTGTAAAGACGATAATATGTACAGATATTTCAAAGGACGGGCTCCTTTCGGGAACTAACCTTGAGCTTTATAAGAAGCTTAATGAGAAATTCTCGCTTGATATCGTCGCATCCGGCGGAGTATCATCTCTTGAAGATGTCAAAGCACTTTCCGAGATGAATACATACGGAGCAATACTCGGAAAAGCTCTTTACACGGGCAAGATAGATCTTGCGAAGGCGATAGAGCTTTCGGGTGAGATGGCATGATCACAAAGAGAATCATTCCGTGTCTTGACGTAAAAAACGGCCGTGTCGTAAAGGGAGTAAACTTTCTCGGTGTTGCCGACGTTTCGTCTCCTATCAAGCTTGCCGAATATTACAGCAGGTGCGGCGCGGACGAGCTTGTTTTCTATGATATAACAGCGTCTTCTGACGGTAGAAAGCTGTTTACCGATATTTTGCGAGAGGTAGCGGAGAATATTTTCATTCCTTTAACGGTTGGCGGCGGAATTAATACTATCGAGGATTTTGACCGTGTGCTTAAATGCGGCGCGGATAAGGTTAGTGTAAACTCGGGAGCTATAAGAAATCCTGACTTGATAACCGAGGCGGCTAAAAAATACGGCAACCAATGTGTGGTTATTTCTGCTGATATAAAGAGAGTGGACCGAGAGTTTCGTGTATTCGCAAAAGGC